>JAAUPC010000054.1 GCA_012036325.1 Paracoccaceae bacterium | reverse complement strand
CACGGCCATCACCTTCGACCCCGCCGCCCTTCACCTGATGGGGGGCGCATGATCCCCCGCCGCGCCTTCCCCCACCCTGGCAGGGGCGCCGCCCCCTCGCGCCTTGCGGCGCTCACCCCGGGGATATTTCTAGACATAGAATGAACCCGGCCTTTGCTCATTCTATGTCCCCAAATATCCCCGCCGGAGGCTCCGCCATCAGCCTCGCGCGCTCCGCTGCACAAAAGGGCGCCCAAAATCCTTCCTTCAAGGATTTTCTTGCCCAACGGGCCCGCCCATGACCGCCATCCTGCCCCCTCGCGGCATCGCTGACCGCCTTACCGGCCTCTTCTGGCGCCGTCCCGGCCTTCTCCTCCTCCTCCTCATCACGCCGCCCCTCCTGTGGCTCGGCGTCGTCTACCTCGGCTCACTCGCCGCTCTCCTTCTCCAATCCTTCTACTCGATCGACGAATTCTCCGGCGTCGTGAAAGAGGAATTCACCCTCAAGACCTATGCCGAGCTTTTCCGCCCCCAGAACCTTGACATCATCCTGCGCACGCTGGTGATGGCGACCATCGTCACCCTGACCTGCGCCATCCTTGCCTTTCCCATCGCCTATTACGCCGCCCGCTACGCCAAGGGCCCGTGGAAAGCCGCCTTCTACCTTGGCGTCATGCTGCCCCTGTGGTCGAGCTACCTGGTCAAGGTCTACGCTTGGAAGCTCATCCTCGCGAAAGAGGGCATCCTTGGCTGGGCGGCCGAAGGCACCGGCACCGGCTTCCTCATCTCGGGCATCCTGGCGATCCCGGGGCTGGAGGGCTCCTCCCTCTCCACCTCGCCCTTCGGGACCTATCTTGTCTTCGTCTACATCTGGCTGCCGTATATGATCCTGCCGCTGCAGGCAGCGCTGGAACGCGTCCCGACCTCGATGCTGGACGCCTCGGCCGACCTGGGCGCCACTCGGGCCCAGACCTTCCGCACGGTGATCCTGCCCCTCGCCATGCCAGGTGTCATCGCCGGGTCGATCTTCACCTTTTCGCTGACCTTGGGCGACTACATCATCCCCCAGATCGTCGGCGATAGTTCCCGCTTCATCGGCCTTGCCGTCTACCAGCTGCAAGGCACCGCCGGGAACATCCCCCTCGCCGCCGCCTTCGCCGTGGTCCCCATCCTGATCATGCTAGTCTACCTGAGCCTTGCCAAACGCGCGGGGGCTTTCGATGCGCTCTGAGGCCTCTTGGGGATTGAAGATCGCGGCTGTGGCAGGACTTTTGTTCCTGCACCTCCCAATCCTCCTCATCTTCCTCTACGCCTTCACGACGGAAGAACGCACCTACCAGTTCCCGCCGCCCGGCTTGACCACGCAGTGGTTCGGCGTCGCCTGGAACCGTGAGGATATCTGGCCCCCCCTTACCCTTTCCCTCAAGGTCGCCGCGATTTCGACCGCGCTTGCCATGATCCTTGGCACCCTTGTCGCCGCCGCCATGGCCAGGGCGCGGTTCTTCGGGCGCGACCAGATCAGCCTTCTAATCCTTCTGCCCATCGCGCTCCCTGGCGTCATCACCGGCATGTCGCTGCGGTCGGCCTTCGGGATCATGGACATCCCCTTCAGCACCTGGACCATCGTCCTTGGCCACGCGACCTTCTGCATCGTCATTGTCTACAACAACGCCGTCGCCCGGATGCGCCGCCTGTCGGGAGGAATCATGGAGGCCTCGGCCGACCTTGGCGCCAACGCTTTCCAGACCTTCCGCTACATCCTGCTGCCAAACCTTGGCACCGCCTTGCTGGCCGGCGGGATGCTGGCCTTTGCCCTTTCCTTCGATGAGGTGATCGTGACCACCTTCACCGCAGGCCAGCAGTCCACCCTGCCGATCTGGATGCTGAACGAACTTGTCCGCCCCCGGCAGCGCCCGGTGACCAATGTGGTCGCCATCGTGGTCTTTGCTGCCACATTTGTGCCCATCCTTATCGCCTATTATCTGACCCGTGGCGGCAACGACACGGCCGGAATGGGCAAATAGCCTGCCCGCAAAGAAGGCTGGACCAGATCTGCCTTCAGGAACTATTTAGGATAGGCAAAGATCCTTTGGTATCACCGTCGCCAGACAGCCCCTGAAGGTCCGCCATGCCGCCGCCCACCAATATCATCCAGAACGGCACCTTCGATCTGCAAGGCATGTTCTGGACCGGTGTGGATATTGAGACGAGTTTCTTCGAAAGCTCTTATTTCGGGACCAACAACACCAACCGCGTGGCGGAGATTGACGGAAATGCCGGGCAGACCACCCAGATGCGGCAGACGTTCAACATCGCGGCGCCCATCCAGACTGAACTGACCTTCATCGCCGCTCTGCGCACCCAGAACACGGTCATCGGGCAAGACGGATTTACGGTCGACATCGTCAACAGCAGCGGGGTGGTGATCGCCTCACTGACCGTCCTGCCGCCCGTCAGGGGCGTTTACGCGACCTATACCCTGCCCGTGAACTTCACCGCTGCGGGCGACTACACACTGCGCTTTACCGAACTTGGGCCGAACGACTCCTTCGGGGCAATTGTCGACAACATCTCGATTCTGGTCTGTTTTGCCGGGCAAACGCTGATCGACACGCCCGCCGGGCCCCTGCCTGCACGCAGGATCAAGGCGGGTGATCTGGTGACCACCGAACACGGGCCAAAGCCGGTGCGCTGGGTCGGGCGGCGGCAGGTCACGGCCGAAGACATGGCGTCGAACGAAAAGTTGCGCCCGGTCAAGATCAGTGCCGGTGCGCTGGGTCAGGGCCTGCCGCGCGCTGACCTCTGGGTGTCACGCCAGCACCGGATGCTGGTCTCCTCTCCCATTTGTCAGCGCATGTTCGGCGAGACTGACATTCTGGTTTCGGCGCTGAAGCTGACCGCGCTGCCCGGGATCCATATTGATGACACGGTTACGCAGGTCGACTACATCCACCTGCTTTTTGACCAGCATGAGGTGGTCTTCGCCGAAGGCGCACCCAGCGAAAGCCTTCTGCTGCAGTCCGAAGCCATCAACGCGCTGTCACCGGACGCGTTGGAAGAAATAAGCCTTCTCTTTCCTGAACTGTCGCACGGCCCCAGACAGGGCGCCCACCTGATCCCGAAGGGCCACCAGCAGGCCCGCCTCGCCGGCCGCATGGCGCAAAACGACCGCCCGGCCTTGGAAATCTTCCGTCGCCCCGCATGATTTCAAGGGCGTTCCCGGCCCCGGCTGCGGCGATATCCCGGGTTAAAAAACCCCTAACGTCCGCGGATAGAATATTGATATCTTTGGGTTTTACGCCCCTGTCCACCGTGGACAGGGGGGCCATTCCTTGCGCGCGGCCTTAGCGGCGGCGACGGGTGTCGTCTTCCTCGTCCTCATCATCATGGCTGCCGCTGGGCAGGTTGAAGAAGCTCTCCGCGTCCGAGAAGTCGCCCGCCGGTGCATCGTCCTTTTCTTCCTCGCCAAAGACTTCCAGCCCCGAAGGCACCTTCGGCGCGGGGTCCATGCCCAGCGACTGCTCGGTCGAGACCAGCTTGCGCCGCTCATCATCCGACATCACCACCCCATCCGCCGCCTTCTTGCGGGCCGCAGCCTGCACGGCGGTATCAAGTTCCGACTGCTTGCACAGACCCAAGGCTACCGGGTCGATCGGCTGGATGTTTCCGATGTTCCAGTGGCTCCGCTCACGGATCGACATGATCGTCGGCTTCGTGGTGCCGACCAGTTTGCCGATGGCCCCATCAGACAATTCCGGGTGGAACTTCACCAGCCAGTAGATCGCCGCCGGCCGGTCCTGCCGCTTGGACAGGGGGGTGTAGCGCGGACCCCGACGCTTTTCCTCGCCCACCGCGGCCGCGTTGAACTTCAGCTTCATCCGGTACAGGGGATCACCTTGCGCGCGGTCAATCTCGACCGGGTCAAGCTGGTTGTTGGCCAGGGGGTCAAACCCCTTGACCCCACCGGCCACGTCCCCGTCAGCGATGCCTTGCACTTCAAGCTCATGCAGGCCGCAGAAATCGGCGATCTGGGCAAAGCTGAGGGTCGTGTTGTCCACCAGCCAGACGGCAGTGGCCTTGGCCATGAGCGGCTTTGACATCGACATCGGATCTCTCCTTTACAAATCTCTCCCGGGCCGGGAAAACGGCGGCGGGCGGGCCCGCGAGTTCCACGTTTTCTGGGAATTCAATCGCCATATAGGCCCTCGCGGCCGGAAGGAAAAGCGAAAATGCGCCGGATCCTGATGACTCTTGCGGCTTTGTTCTGGGCCACCGGCGCCGTGGCCGAGGGGGAAAGGGCGGGTGACTTCGAATATTACGTCCTCTCCCTCTCCTGGTCCGCCGCCTGGTGCGCGTTGGAAGGTGATGCCCGAGACGATCCGCAATGTGACGACGGGCGCGGCCTGACCTTCATCCTGCACGGGCTTTGGCCGCAGTATGAAGACGGCTGGCCATCCTTCTGCCGAACGGGGGAGCGTGATCCGACCCGCACGGAAACAGCCGCGATGGCCGATATCATGGGCGGATCGGGTCTGGCTTTCTATCAGTGGAAAAAACACGGCCGCTGTTCGGGCCTTTCGGCGGCGGCCTATTACCGGGCCGCCAGGCAAGCCCATGCCAGCATCGCCATTCCCACCCTGTTTCGGCAGGTAGACCGGCCCCTGACCCTGCCTGCTAGCGTGATCGAGGATGCGTTTCTTGAGGCGAACCCCGGCCTTAAGCGAGACCAGATCACCATCACCTGCAAGGACGGCCTTATTCAGGAGGCGCGCATCTGCCTGACGCGCGACCTTGACCCACGGACCTGCGGCGCGGATGTGATCCGCGACTGCCGTCTGTCGGATGCCGTGCTGGAACCGGTGCGCTGAAGAAGGCGGCGGGATCAGAGAACAATACGGTTCAATGGGGAAGTCGGGGAAAATGACTTGATAAAATGTCCGGTGCCGGGGGCAGCTGGGGAACTGCCGTTCGGCCTAGTCCTGGATCGAAACTATTGATCCCGCCTGACATTTGTTTACCAAAACCCGATGCTGCTTGCGCGTGAAAGAACCGTCAATTCGTCAAGACATCATTAATCCTGCGCTGGAGCCCGATTCATCGCCGCCGCGAAGGTATGGAATTCCTTACTACCTTGCGATGTGATTCTTGACCCACCATCACCCTGCAGTGGCATTTTCCGCTGCTTTTTTCCAAACCAATTTTTTTCATTGATGGAGTTTCAGATGTCCAAATCTGTTGCATTCAAGGCCGGCCAACCCCTGTTCAGCCCCGAGTTTCAGGACATGATCGACCGCTGCGTCGACCTCATGAAGCTTGATATCGTTCAGGGCCTTGCCTACGAGCAAGAGCCCTCGCTCATGGCGGCGCGGGGCGTGTCGGCGAATCCCTCGCGTCTGGCCCCGATCGTGGCGGCGCGGTTGCGCAACGCCAAGCCTGGCGGCAAGCGGGGGCGCAGCAATGCGCTGAAGGCGCTGCCGTTGACAGAACTTTACGACGCAAGCCTGCGGTCGCTGTCCCGGCGTTACAACGTGGACCTTACCGCAACCAAACGGGTGGTGGACCAGATCGACAGCGCGCGCGACTTTGCCTTCATCGCGCCGGAACTGCGCAATGAAGCGAAGCTGACCAGCCTGCAGGAAAACATCTTCGCCATGCAGGTGGATGAGGACAGCACCTCGGAACTGGGGGGCGAGGTGGAAAGCATCCGTCGCCTGGCCCCGCATCTGGCCGTCGATCCCACTGTCCTGCGGATGATGGTGGACGGCGGCCGGTTCAGCGGCACGGCAGTGGGTTCCGGCATCATCGGCGGCGCCGTCGCTGCCCCCATCGTGGTGAACAAGGGGCTGCACTTCCGCCTGCACAAGGTGAAATGCATCGACGAGACCAACCCCGAATGGCCCGGCGATGACGAGATTGCCATGGGCGGTACCGCCGTCCCGCCGAGCGGCAACCCGACCAAGGTGCCCGAGTTCATGGTGCGCGACGACTTTGACGATGGCGAATCCAAGACCTATTCGCCGCCGCGCCTGCTGAAGACCTTTTCCCTGACCAATGTCAGCTATCCGGCGGATTTCCTGATGGTGCTGGCCTTGGCGGAAAAGGACAACGGCGGCATGTCGGCCTTCCTGCAGGACCTGTGGGAAGCGATCAAGGATGAGGTCACGCTGATCATCGCTGCCGTTGGCGCGGCGGCGGGGGCGGCCATTGGCCTAGGGGTCGGTGGAGCAGTGGGCACGGCGATTGGCGGGCCCTTGGGTACGATCATCGGCGCGGTTGCCGGGGCGATCCTTGGCGCGCTGATCGGCTGGCTGATCTCGGCGATCAAGGACGATATCTTCACGCCGCAATCAGCCGCGGTGCATCTGCCCAAGCCAAACTCCACCTTCGCGGGTGGGGCGCTGACTTCGCCGCAGTTCACCATGGATTTCCGCGACCATGGCGGCCATTACCGGGCCTGGTACACCTGGCAACTGGTGCGATAGACCAATGAAGGGGGGTGGGCCGCTGGCCTGCCCCCTATTCCTCAACCTTGAGGACGATCTTGCCGACATGACCCTCAGCCTCAATCCGCCAGTGGGCGGCGGCGGCATCGGTCAAGGGAAACTCACTGTCCATGACGACCCGGAACGCCCCCCTGGCAATCATTGGCCAGACATGGGTTTCCACGGCTTTGGCAATCCGCGCCTTGGCAAGGTCAGACTGCGGGCGGAGGGTGGACCCGGTCAGCGTCAGGCGGCGCATCATCAGTTCGGCAAAGTTCAGCGTGACCTTCGGCCCTTGCAGGAAAGCGATCTGCACCAGCCGCCCATCATCCGCCAAGGCCTTGATGTTGCGTTCGATATAGGGGCCGCCGACCATATCGAGGATCAGGTTAGCCCCACCTGCGGCCTGCAGGACCGGTACGAAATCATCACTGTGGTAGTTGAGCGCGACTTCGGCGCCAAGGTCACGGCAGACCTGGCATTTCTCATCCGACCCGGCAGTGGCAAAGACCCGCGCGCCCAGGGCGGCAGCGATCTGGATGGCCGTGGTTCCAATGCCGGAGGTACCGCCATGGACCAAGAACCGCTCCCCCGCCTGCAGGCCGCCGCGCATCACGATGTTGGACCAGACGGTGAAGCAGGTTTCCGGCAAGCAGGCCGCTTCGGCCATGGAAAGCCCGGGCGGAATGGGCAGGGCATGCGCTTCATGCGTCACCGCATATTCGGCATATCCGCCGCCCGGCAGCAAGGCGCAGACCAGATCCCCGATCTGCCAGCGGCTGACACCGGGCCCAACCTCAACCACCGTCCCCGAACATTCCAGCCCCGGCAGGGGCGAGGCCGAGGGCGGCGGCGCGTAAGCCCCTGCCCTTTGCAACGCATCAGGCCGGTTCACCCCGGCATAGGCGATGCGGATGATAATCTGGCCATGGCCCGGCACCGGAACGGGAACCGAGCAGTGGCGCAAGACATCCGGCCCGCCGGGGGAGGAGATTTCAACGGCAAGCATGGAATGAGACAGGGTCATCATCGGTCTTTCGCAAAGGGCAGGTCAGCCGTTCTGGCGACCGGGCAGGTCATCGGGCATTCTTGGCTTGCGGAAGGTTGCCAGAACCTTTCCGGGACCGGCAAGAATCGCCTTGCCCAGTGGATTTTCCCTGACCTTGGCCTTCAATGTCTCGATCTGCATCACGCCGTCGATGCGGCGGTCCAGAAACTCCCATGTCGCCTCTTGCCCGGGTGTGGTGTCGCCCAGCCAGTACAGCACCGTCGCACCATAGACCGCCGACAGGGTGGCGCGTTTGGTATACCAGTTCACGTCATCCGAGGTGTCGCCAAGCGCAGTCCAGATCTTGTCCGCCGTGCCCCAGACCGCCTTTGCCCCGTCAGCGGCGTGGTTCGGCAGGGAAAAGAGAGTGCTGCCCCGGCGCACAAGCTCTTGATCCGCAAGCTCAAGCCTGATCCGCACGGCCTTGGCGATCCGATCACGGAACCGCAGGGAGGTAAGGTCGGTTTCGGCAAGGCGGGCCAGCATCTCGGCATCGCCGCGCGCATGATAGGCCAGGGCGAGATCAACCCCGCCGCGCGGGAAGAGGGCCTTGCCAAGCCCAAGCGACACCCCGGCATCGGCCAGGGCCGCCTTCAGCGTGCGGTCGGACCAGCCGTCAAACGGCACATGCACAAGAGCCGCGTCCAGAACCCGGTCTTTGGTGTCTTCGGTCATCCTTACCCCCTTTTCCAGCTTGGTGGACAAGCCACGCCCGCTTTGTTATAGGGCGCGGGCCTGCACATCATAGTGCAACTCTAACTTAGGAAGGTGGTGACAACCACATGCAGGTCAGCGTCCGCGACAACAACGTCGAACAGGCTCTCCGTGCCCTGAAGAAGAAACTTCAGCGCGAAGGGGTGTTTCGGGAAATGAAGCTCAAGCAGCATTTCGAGAAGCCCTCCGTCAAGAAAGCACGCGAACAGGCCGAAGCCGTCCGCCGTGCAAGGAAACTTGCCCGGAAGAAGCTTCAGCGCGAAGGCGGTCTTTAAGACGTCAGCGACACTGGGGTAGCGATACCCGCCCGATCAACCCCCGTCCTGCCAAGGCCGGGGGTTTTTCATGGAACGGAAGGCAGCCATGCGCAGCGTCTTGATCACGGGCACCGCCGGGTTCATCGGCTTTCACCTGGCACAGTTGATGCTGAAGGAAGGGTTCCGCGTCATCGGCTATGACGGAATGACGCCCTATTACGATCCAGGCCTGAAGCGCGCGCGTCACCAGATCCTGCTGCAATCCCCCGGTTTCACCTGCGAGGAGGGGATGCTGGAAGACATGCCCAGGTTGCAGGCCCTGTGTGACCGGGAACGGCCGGACATCATCATCCACCTCGCCGCGCAGGCCGGGGTGCGCTATTCGCTGGAGAATCCCCGCGCCTATGTCGAGGCGAACCTCTTGGGCGCCTTCAACGTGCTGGAATGCGCGCGGGCCTTGGGGGTGCAGCACCTTTTGATGGCGTCAACTTCATCGGTCTATGGGGCCAACCCAGAGATGCCTTTTGCCGAGGTGCAGAAGACCGACATGCCGCTAACCCTTTATGCCGCGACCAAGAAGGCGAATGAGGCGATGGCGCATTCCTACGCCCATTTGTGGAAGCTGCCGGTAACGATGTTCCGGTTCTTCACCGTCTACGGGCCCTGGGGTCGGCCTGACATGGCCCTCTTTAAGTTCGTGAAGGCGGCGTTGGAGGGGGACGCGATCGACATCTACAACCACGGCCAGATGGCGCGAGACTTTACCTATGTGACCGACCTTGTCCGCGGCATCCGCCTTCTGGTGGACCAGCCGCCGGTCCAGCCCGAAAGCCCTGAAGACATTCTGCCCGGCGACAGCCTCAGCCTTGCCGCCCCGTTCCGCACGGTCAACATCGGCAACAGCACCCGCGTGCCGCTGATGGAGTTTGTATCCGAAGTGGAACGCGCGCTTGGCGTGACGGTGCAGAAGAACTTCATGGAAATGCAAAAGGGCGACGTGCCGGAAACCTGGGCCGATTGCAGCCTTCTGAAACGGCTGACCGGCTACCAGCCCGAGACATCCGTGCGCGAGGGCGTCGCGGCCTTTGTCGCCTGGTATCGCGACCATTACCGGGTTTGAAGCACGAGTTTTCTGCGAAAACTCAGGTCCCGCCATCGAGTTTTCGCAGAAAACTCGTGCCCGTCAGACCGAAAGCGCCGTCGTCCGGACCACCGTCCGCAGCGCGAATGACGACTGCATCTGCCGCACTCCCGGCAAACGGGACAAGAATTGCCGGTGGATGCGGGCGAAATCCTCGGTATCCTCGGCCATGATCTTCAGAAGGTAATCCGCCGTCCCTGCCATCAAATGGCATTCCAGAAGATCGGGCACGCGGGCCACCTCACGCTCGAACGCGTCAAGCAGGTCTTCGGCCTGGCTTTGCAGGGTGATTTCCACAAAAACCGTCGTCAGCCGCCCCATCTTGCGGGTGTCCAGAAGGGCGACGTACCCGGCGATATACCCCTCTTCCTCCAGCCGCTGCACGCGGCGGTGGCAAGCGGAGGGAGAGAGGTTCACGACCTCCGACAGCTCGGCATTGGTGATCCGGCCTTGCTTTTGCAGCACGGTCAGGATGCGGCGGTCTGTGGCGTCTAAGTCCATGTTCCTGGCAACTTCTTCGATCAAAACCCGCTTGCGCGGTGAATTCTACCGCGAAACCGCTGTGGCGTCATGCAGAAATCAAAGCATCTGCGCGTGAATGGGCAAAGACTAGTTCCATCAGGGATAAATTCCGCAGGGAGACAGCACATGAAAATCGGTTGCCCGAAAGAGATCAAGCCGCAGGAATTCCGGGTCGGCATGACCCCCGACGCCGCGCGCGAGGCGGTAGCGCATGGCCACAAGGTGATGATCGAGAAAGGCGCAGGGGTCGGCGCGGGTTTCACCGATGCCGACTACAAATCGGCAGGCGCGAAGATTGTCGATACCGCCGAGGAAGTGTTCGAAAAGTCCGACATGATCGTCAAGGTCAAGGAACCCCAGGCGGTGGAGCGCAAGCGCCTGCGGGACGGTCAGCTTCTGTTCACCTACCTGCATCTGGCCCCCGATCCGGCCCAGACGAAGGACCTTCTGAAGTCAGGCGCCACCTGCATCGCTTATGAGACGGTGACGGATGACCGGGGCGGCTTGCCCCTTCTGGCCCCGATGTCCGAGGTTGCCGGGCGGCTTGCCCCGCAGGTGGGCGCCTGGACGCTGCAAAAGGCGAATGGCGGGCGCGGGGTGCTTCTTGGCGGCGTGCCCGGCGTTCTGCCCGCCAAGGTTCTGGTGATCGGCGGAGGTGTGGTCGGCACGCATGCGGCCAAGATCGCAGCCGGGATGGGCGCGGATGTCACGGTCATCGACCGGTCGATCAACCGCCTGCGCTACCTGGACGATGTCTTCGGCGGTGCGTTCAAGAACGCCTATGCAAGCGCCGGGAACACCATCGCCCTGGCGCGTGAGGCCGACCTCATCATCGGCGCGGTTCTGATCCCGGGGGCAGCGGCACCCAAGTTGATCTCGAAAGCGCAGCTGAAGGAGCTGAAGCCAGGCGCGGCGCTGGTTGACGTGGCCATTGATCAGGGCGGCTGCTTTGAGACATCGAAGGCCACCACCCATCAAGACCCGATCTATGCGGTGGACGGCATCATGCATTATTGCGTGGCCAACATGCCCGGCGCCGTCGCCCGCACCTCAACCCAGGCGCTTGGCAATGCCACAATGCCGTTCATGCTGGCCCTGGCCGACAAAGGCTGGAAAAAGGCCTGCGCCGAGGACAGGCACCTTTTGAACGGCCTGAACGTCCACGCGGGCAAGCTGACCTATGAGGCGGTTGGGACAGCCTTGGGTCTGCCCTCGATCACCGGGGCAGAGGCGCTGGCGATGTAGCGACGGAAAACCGGTTCTCCGGCGTTTATGGGGCACCAGTCACCAGGTGCCCCATGACATTTCTTGGCTACAGACCTTCGACGCTGATCCTTTGGGTCGTTCTTTCCCTGCCTGCATTAACGATGATCGACCCACTTCTGGGCGATGACGCGCGGGCTTTTCATCGGCTTCTGCACCCCACGGGCGAATGGGCGGCGCGGTTCATGATCATCGGCATGATGGCCTCGGGCCTGATGCTTCTGTTCCGCGGGCGCAGTTGGCCGCGCTGGCTTGTGCATCATCGCCGCGACATCGAGGTGGCAGCCTTTGTCTACGCCGCCCTTCACACTTTGGTCTATGTGATCGACCGGGGCACCTTTGACCGTATCATCGAGGCGCTGCCACGGACCGATATCTGGGCGGGCTGGGCTGCGATGCTGATCTTTGTGCCACTGGCGCTGACGTCGAATAACGCGTCACAACGCTGGCTGCATGCCGGGTGGAAGACCCTGCAGAGGCTGGCCTATCCTGCGGCGGTTCTGGTGCTGATCCACTGGGCCGCCCTGCACAACTGGGGCAGCTGGCCCCCGGCCGCAGTCCATTTCGGGCCGCTCTTGGCCTTGTGGGCCTATCGGCTGTGGTACTGGTACCTGCGACCCCATCCAGCCCACGCCTGAGGGTGAAGCGGCCCGCAAGCTTGCGCCTCCGGGCCGGTTCGGGATCAGGACTTCTTCAGTTCGGCCAGGATTTCCTTCAACAGGTCGTTGTCGGACGGACCCGCCGGGGCGGCCGGAGCCTCTTCCTTCTTGGGCATCATCTTGTTCACGGCCTTCACGATAAGGAACACCACCCAGGCCACGATCAGGAACTTGATGATGGCCGTGATGAAGTTGCCGATGGCGAATTTCGCATCGCCGATCGAGAAGCCCCAGGTCGAGAAATCGATCCCGCCGATGATCATGCCGATCAGGGGCTGGATAAGATCATCGACCAGCGATGTGACGATAGCCGTGAAGGCCGCGCCGATGATGATACCAACCGCAAGGTCAAGCACGTTGCCCTTGGAAATGAAGGCCTTGAATTCGTTAAGCATTACACGGTTCCCTCTTTTTCGCCCACCTTTGCAGTGGGCATTTTGCTCGCACAGGCGCACAGGCCCGCGCAGACTATTGCACAGGTTAACAGGCTTCCGAACGGGGAAATTTGGCCTAAGGTCGCACAATTCTGCATGAAGGAGCATGACTTGTCACAGCTTGATGCGTTTCCGATCACCCGCCGCTGGCCACCGCGCAACCCTGCGGCGATCCAGCTGTATTCCTTGCCAACCCCGAATGGCGTGAAGGTCTCGATCGCGCTGGAAGAGACGGGCCTGCCCTATGACGCGCACCTGATCGACTTTGGCAAGAACGACCAGACCAGCGCGGAATTCCTCAGCCTGAACCCCAACAACAAGATCCCCGCGATTATTGATCCGCTGGGCCCGAACGGCCAGCCCTTGGCCCTGTTCGAAAGCGGCGCCATCCTCCTGTACCTTGCAGAGAAGTCCGGACAGTTGATCCCTGCAAGCAAGCACTGGGAAACCGTGCAGTGGCTGATGTTCCAGATGGGCGGTCTGGGGCCGATGTTTGGCCAGCTGGGCTTTTTCCACCATTCGCTGGGAAAGAGGTGGAAGACCCGCGCCCGAAGGAACGCTACCGCGCCGAGGCGGAGCGGCTTCTGAAAGTGCTGGACGGGGCGCTGGCGGGCAAGGACTGGGTCGTCGGAGACTATTCGATTGCCGACATCGCGATTGGCCCCTGGCTGCGCACGCTGCGCGATTTCTACAAGGCGGGGGATATCGCCGGCTGGGGCCAGTTGAAGCATGTCCCGGCCTATCTGGACCGCTTCCTTGCCCGGCCTGCCGTGCAGCGTGGCCTTATGGTGCCAGCGCGCGGGTAGGATGGGCAATATTGCCCATCCTACGATCTGGGAGCGGCAGCCCGGCGCAGCCGGTCATTGATCGCGCGGCCAAGGCCTGTCTCGGGGATCGGCGCAAAGGCGATGCGGCCGCCGGGTCCGGCCAGGCGGTCTGCGTCGCGCAAGGTCTGGAACAGGCGCGATGCCGCCTCGACCAGATC
>JAAUPC010000053.1 GCA_012036325.1 Paracoccaceae bacterium | reverse complement strand
CACTGCGGGCCGCCGTGTCCGACCTGCGGGCACATATCGGACCGATCACGGCATTGATCAACAATGCTGGCAACGACGACCGCCTGCCCGCCGAAGAGGTCACACCCGAATACTGGGATGCCCGGATCAATACCAACCTGCGCCACCAGTTCTTTGCCGCGCAGGCGGTGATGGGGGACATGGCGCAAGGTGGCGTGATCCTGAACATGGGTTCGACCAGCTGGATGCAGGGTGCGACCGGGCTGATCTGCTATACGACCGCGAAGTCTGCCGTGCAGGGCCTGACGAAATCCTTGGCGCGCGAGGTCGGCGCGCGCGGCATCCGGGTGAATTCCATCGCGCCGGGCTGGATCCTGACGGAGCGCCAGGTGAGCCGCGCAAAGGCGATCTACCAGAGCAAGTTCGACGACTACCTGACCCGCCAGTGCCTGAAGGAATTTCTCCTGCCCCCTGACGTGGCGCGGATGGCCCTGTTTCTGGCGGCCGACGATGCGCGGATGATCACCGGGCAGACCTTTGTCGTCGATGGGGGTGTGGTCTGAGAACGAAGCGCTTCTGCGTGCCGCCGAAGCATCTGGACCAGCCGGCGGCAGACGGGCAGAAGAATTTGAAACCAAGTTCCAACTCTCTTGCACTCCCTGCGAAACTCGTCTAGAAATACTTGAAACTAAGTTTCAATATGGGAGGACCACAATGTCTCACTACCGCAAGATCGCACTTGGCTGCACCGCGGCGCTCAGCCTCGGCGTGGCAAACGTGGCCGTCGCGCAAGACGTCGAATTCATGACCTGGACCTTCGCGGAGGCATCGGGAGAGCCTCTGATCCAGGGAATGATCGACAGCTTCGCAGGCGGAACGGTCGAGCCGCAGGGATATGCCTGGGGCGAGATGACCACCAATGCGTTGCTGCGCGCCCGCACCAACACGCTGCCCGACGTCATGCAGGTGCAGGCCCGCCTGCTGCCGACCGTCGCCAATATCGAGCAGATGGTCGACCTCAACACCGTCTTTGACCGCGCCATGCTCGAACAGATGTTCGCCCCCGGCTTCCTTGCCTTCGGCGAAGTCGACGGCCGCCAGATGGCGCTGCCATGGATCGGCGGCACCATCGGCATGGTCGCCAATGAGAACGTGCTCTCCGCAGCCGGGATCACTGATCTGCCGACCACCGTCGAAGAGTTCCGCGCCGATCTGATCGCGATCCGCGATGCGGTTCCGAACTCGGTGCCCTATGGCATGGCGACCACCAACGCCAATTCCATCGTGCTGGATTACATGATCTGGGTCTGGACGCATGGTGGCGATCTGGTTGTCGACGGTGTGCCCGCCGTGAACTCGCCCGAGGCCATCGCGGGCCTTCAATTCATGGTCGATCTGGTGGCGGAGCGTCTATCTGCCCCCGAGATCGACCGCCCCGATGCGCGTCGGCTCTTTGGACAGGAGGCGATGGGCTTCTACTTCGACTCCCCGCAAGCGGCGCAATTCGCCGTCGAGTTTTCCGGCAACGCCGATTATGCGCAATTCGTCGAACCGATGATGACGCCGGTCCTGGCCGAAGGCGATGACCCTGTGTCGATCCAGTGGGGCCATGTCATCACGCTTCTCAACTCGGAAAATGCGGACGCGACCAGCGCCGCAGCACAATTCATGCTGCACCTGCTGAGCGACGACCAACTGATCCCGTATACCGCAGCCAATGGCACCATCCCGTCCACGGTCAGCGGGCAGGCGGATGCAAGCTTTCAGTCGGATGCTTATCGCGCTGCATGGGCCGCCAATTCCGGCGTGCCGCGCCGCAACGCCATCGCGTCGCTCAGCAACGGCGCAGAGATCGCGACCATCATCGGCGAAGAGGTTCAGGCCGCGATCCTGGGCCAGAAGACCGCCGAAGAAGCCGCCAACGACATGCAGGCGCGTATGGTCGAGGCTTTCGCCAACGCCGGATAAGATCCTCCCTGGGTCGGGGCGCGCGCGCACAGGATCGTGCGTCCCGACCGCCTTTTTGGGCATTTCACAGCCCAAATCCGCCGTTCGCCCCCCGATGCGGAGCGATCTTTCCGCCGACAGGAGGCCTGTCATGAACGATGACCGGATGCAGAGGATTGTTAACGTGACCAAAGCCTGTCACAGCAGACAACCGGCACGCCGGCCCGTGACCGACAGCCACGCCTTGACCCGCAGGATGCAGCGCCCATGACGACACGACCGACATGCAGCGGGTGGCGCGCCCCAAGGTCTCGCCGCTGGCGCGCAAGGGCGGGCTGAAAGCGGGCGAAAGCCGCTTCGGGATGCTGCTTCTGCTGCCGGCTGTCGCCGCCTTCTGCCTTGTGGTTCTCAAGCCCTTCATCGAGGCGCTGCTGCTCTCGTTCCAGCGTTTCACGATCGAGATGTCCGAGCCGCGCTGGATCGGCCTGTCCAACTACCGCCGCGTGTTGTCCGACGACCTGTTGCTGGGCTCGTTCGTGACGACCGCCATCTTCGTCGCCGCCACGACGTTCCTGTCCATCTTCATCGGCTTTTGCTGGGCCATCCTGCTGAACCAGCCGTTTCGCGGCCGCGATGCCCTGCGCGGCCTGTCGCTGCTGCCCTGGGTCATGCCCGCGGTTGTGGCGTCATTCCTCTGGGGCTGGATCTTCAATTCGCGCTACGGGCTGGTGAATGCCGCCGCTTTCGAACTGGGATTGATCGATTTCCCCGTTGCCTGGCTGTCGACCGCGACCGGCGCGATGGCCGCCGTGGTCATCACCAAGGTCTGGCTTTCGGTGCCGCTCTTCATGTCGTTTTTCCTTGCCGGGCTCGCGTCGATGGACCGGGAGCAGCTGGAGGCCGCGCGGGTCGATGGCGCGGGCAATTTCCGCATCATCAAGGATCATATCCTGCCGCATCTGCGCCCTGTCCTGCTGGTCACCGTGGTTCTGGGCATGATCGGCAACCTCCAGCATTTCGACACGATCTGGGCGCTGACCCAGGGTGGCCCGGTGCGTGCCACATCGGTCCTGTCGGTCGAGGTCTATCGCCGCGCGTTCGAGCAGTGGGATCTGGGCATGGCCGCGACGCTGGGTGTCCTGTGGCTGTTTACCATCATGCCACCGGCGTATTTCTACCTGCGCCAATTGATGAAGGGGCCGAGTGATGCTGGATCTGTCCACGCCCTGGCCAAGCTCGTCTTCGCGTCCATGCTGATCGTGATCGGCCTGTTCCTCTTCTTCCCGATCTACTGGCTGGTGGTGTCGTCGCTGAAATCCTCGGCCGAGCTTTACCTCGTCACCCCCACGCTCTGGCCCCGTGACATCACGCTGGAAAACTACCGAACGGCGATCTTCGAGGGTGATCTGGGCCTTCACCTCTACAATTCGCTGGTCGTCTCGCTGTCGTCGGCCACGCTGAATGCGACACTTGCGGTCTATGCCGGGTATTCCTTTGCCAAGTATCGCTATTTCGGGCGCAAGCCGGTCATGATGTTCATGCTGGCGGCACAGATGTTTCCGTTCGGCCTGCTTCTCATCACCATCTATCCGCAGCTGACGAATTGGGGCCTTCTGGATACCCGGCTTGGCCTCATGGTGTCCTACATCGTCTTTGCGCTGCCGGTGGCCACCTACATGCTTTACAGCTATTTCAGTCAGGTCCCGAACGAGCTGATCGAGGCGCGCGCGCCGACGGCGCCAGCGATCTGCGGATCTTTCACACCATCGTGCTGCCGATTTCGGTGGCGCCGATCATCACCGTGTTCCTCTACAGTTTCATGTGGAGCTGGAATGACCTGCTCTATTCCCTGACCCTCATCATTTCGGCCGATCTCAGGACCGTCGGGCCGGGATTGCTGCTGAACTACCTCAACGAATCCAATTCGGATTGGGGTGGGGCGATGGCGGCGTCGCTGATGGCGTCCTTGCCGGTGACCGTCGCCTTCATCGCGCTGCAACGCTTCTTCATCCAGGGCGCGACGGCGGGGGCCGTGAAATGATCCTCTCGGGAACCTTTCCGGTGCTTTGCACCCCCTTCGACGACGGCGGTGCCATCGACCCCGGCCAGTTCGTGTCGCTGATCGAGTTCGCGGTCGCCAGCGGTGCCGATGGCTGCGTCTATCCCGGCGTCGCAAGCGAGGTCGACACGCTGAGCAGCGCCGAACGTGCGGCGCAGGTGACACTTCTGGGGCGTCAACTGGCAGGGCGCATCCCCTTCATCGTCGGTGCAAGCGCGCCCGATGCGGCGGATGTCATCGGCCATATCCGTATCGGCCACGCGGCGGGGGCCGCCGCCGCCATGGTGATCGCGCCCGGGCATCTGGGCCAGGATATCGCGGCACAGACCGCTTTCTTTGCCGAGATCGCCACTGCCAGCCCGCTGCCCTTGATGCTGCAGAACCAGCCTGTGCCCATCGGTGCAGGCCTCAGCGCCGAGGCGGTTGCCGGGATCGCGGGTGCCGTGCCCAACATCCGCTACATCAAGGAAGAAACGCTGCCCTGCGGCCAGAACCTGACGAAGATCGGGCGTGCCTGTGGCGACAGCATCCTGGGCGTCTTCGGCGGGGCAGGGGGGCGCTACATCGTCGATGAGCTGGCCCGTGGCAGCCTCGGCACCATGCCCGCTGCCGAATTCACCGACCTGCACGTCCGGCTGGTCAATGCCTGGCGCGCCGGTGACCAGGCCGAGGCGCGGCGCCTGTTCATGGTGTCCCTGCCGGCGCTGAATTTCCAGGCGGTGTTCCGGATGCACATGACCAAGGAAACACTCCGGCGTCGGGGCGTCCTGCGCACCACCCATGTGCGCGGCAATGGCCCCGCGATGGACGCGCATGATCGCCGCGAACTGGCCGCATTGCTGGATGCACTGGCACCCGAGATGCAGCACAACCCCCTCATCCAATCCGCTGCGGCGGAATGACCGAAAGCCTGAATTGATGCCCCACACGCCTCTCGACGCCATCGCCTCCATCGAGACCTTCATCATCGACGTGCCGCGAGACACGCCTTATCTCGGGCCGCTGAAACAGGGCGAGTTCATCAACGACAAGGGCTACCTGATCCGGGGTGGCAACCGCTCGATCTATCCGGCGTCGGACCTGTCCGTCCTGATCAAGATGACCGGCGAAAGCGGCAGGATCGGCTGGGGGGGAAACCTATGGCATCGCCGCACCCGAAGCGGTGAAGGCGATCATCGACAACCTGCTGGCGCCCGTCATCCTGGGGCGCGATCCGTCCGAACCGGCGGTCATCCACGAAGATCTCTATGACCTGATGCGCGTTCGGGGGTTCATCACCGGCTACTATGTCGATGCGCTGGCGGGCATCGATATCGCGTGTTGGGACCTTTACGGGCAGTTGACCGGGCTGTCGGTGGCGCAGCTACTGGGCGGACGGCGGCACCGGACCCTGCCCGCCTATGTCTCGGGCCTGCCCAAGGCCACATTGGCCGAGCGGTGCGAGATGGCGGTGGATTGGGTCGCCAAGGGCTTCAAGGCGATCAAGTTCGCCGCCGCCGTCTCGGACGAGGGGATCGTGCAGGAAATGGCCGCCCTGCGGGAGGCCGTGGGGCCGGATATCGACCTGATGGTCGATCTGCACTGGAAGTTCGAGGCCTCCGAGGCGATCCGACTGATCCGGCGGCTGGAGCCCTACAATCTCTACTTTGCCGAGGCCGCCTGCCAGACCGAAGATATGGAGGGGCAGGCCCGCGTCGCGCGCGGCATCGGCGTGCCGCAGGCCTTGGGCGAGGAATGGCGCACCGTTTACGAGTATCGCCCCCGGTTCGAGGCGCGTGCCATGGGCATCATCCAGCCCGAGATCGGGCATACCGGCATCACCCAGTTCACCCGTATCGCGGTGATGGCGCAGGCGTTTCACATGCGCATCATTCCCCATGCCTCGATTTCCATCGGCATCTTCACCGCCGCCTCGCTGCAGGCCACGGCGGCGCTGCAACGGGTGCCTTACCACGAATACCAGCATTCGATCTTTGACCGGAACCTGCGCTTCACCAACGGCGACATGGCCTGTGCGGCAGGGCATTACACCATTCCCGGCGGTCCCGGCCTTGGCGTCGTGCCCAATGACGACGTCTTCACCTACATTCGAAAGGTCTGAGCCATGGCGGACTGGCACGGCATCTATCCGATCCTCTATGCGTTCTGGGATGCCTCGGGGCGTCTGGACCGGGCGGCGATGGCGGCGCAGGTGGATCACTGCATCGCGCAAGGGGCCCATGGCATCGCGGTCCTGGGTCTTGTCACCGAAGTGCACAAGATGGACGTCAATGAGCGGCTGCACCTGGTCGAAATGGTCGGCGAGCTGATCGCGGGCCGCGTGCCCTATGCCGTCACGGTGGGCGAGCCGTCCCTGCCCGGCCAGATCGCGTTTTCGCGCGCTGCCGCAAAGGCGGGGGCCGATTGGGTGATCCTGCAGCCGCCCGCGATCAAGGGCACGTCCGAGGCGCATCTGATCCGCTTTTTCGGCGGCGTCGCCGACGCGGTCGATATCGATGTCGCGGTGCAGAACAACCCGGTCAATCTGGATGTCTCGATGTCGGTGCAGGGCCTGATCGCCTTGAACCGCCAGCATCCCAACATCTCGCTGCTCAAGGGCGAGGGGTTCTCGGTCGATATCCAGCGCGTCATCGAAGGGTCGAACGGCGCCTTCCAGGTGTTCGGCGGCCATGGCGGGATCGAGTTTCCGGCCCTCCTGCGCTCGGGCGGCAAGGGCCTGATCCCCGCGCCGGATTTCCTGGCCGCGCAGGTCGCGCTCTATGCGCACTGGCGGGAAGGGACCGTGCAGTCTGTTGCAAAGGCCGAAGCGATCCATCGCGCGCTGCTGCCCGCCATCGTCTTCATGTCGCGCAGCGTGCCCGCGATGCTGTGCTACGGCAAACGCCTGTTCGCAGGCCAGATCGGCGTCAGCGTCACCCACGAACGGTTGCCGGCGCTGGAACCCACGGACTTCGGACTGGCCGAGATGGCGCGTTTCGCGGCCGAGATCGCCGCCGTGTCCGGCCTCGACCTGGCAGCGGCGGAATAGGTCATGGCCGTCATTGCCGTGGATTGGGGCAGTTCCAACTGCCGCGCCTATCTTCTGGAGGGCGGGTGCGTCATTGACCGGCAGGAAACCGGTCGGGGCATGAAATCGCTCGCCGCCGGGCAGTTCCCGGTTGAGTTCGATACCCTCGTCGCCCCTTGGGCCGGGCGCGCCGATACCGCCGTCCTGTTCGGCATGGTCACCAGCAAGCAAGGATGGGTCGAGACGTCGTACATCCCGTGTCCCGCTCGTACAGCGGATGTTGCGCCCGCCAGTATTCGGCGCAGGCATGGCGACATGACTCTGCACTTCCTCCCTGGTCTGTCCCAGACCGCACCTGCCCCCGACGTCATGCGGGGCGAAGAGATGCAACTGTTCGGGCTTGATCCCATGCCCGAAACGCAGATCGTGGTTCTTCCCGGCACCCATTCCAAATGGGCCGTGATGACCAATGGCGTGGTGGAGAGTTTTCGGACGATAATGACCGGCGAACTGTTCCAACTTCTGCTGGAGCAGTCCCTTGCAGGGCGACTGTCCACCTCGACCGAATTCGACTCCGCCGAATTCGGGTCCGCCGTGCTTCGTGGCTTCGACACGGCAACGCCGCTAGCGGACATCTTCGTTGCGCGTTCCTCTGTCCTGCTCGGAACATGCCACGGGGAAGCGGTCCATTCCTATCTTTCAGGGTTGCTTATCGGGCAGGAGCTGCGCGAAGGCATGTCTCTGACGCGGGACAGAGCGGGATCGATCACATTGGTGGGAACCGCCACACTCATCGACCTCTATAAGACCGCCTGCGCCCATGTGGGCATAGCGACGTCGACGCATGCAGCCGAAATTGGCCTGAAAGGCTTACTGCGCGCGGTCTTGGACTTGGACACTGCCTGAGCGCACGGCGCGGGCAAGGCCAGCCGTCTAGCGCCCCGTTCGCCGCCCGATCTCGCTGCCCCTGTGCGCAGCGTTCACAAGTCCAAGTCCAAATCGATCGCGAAGAGCTTTGTGTCGAGCAGCAGTTTGCGTTGCACCAGCTCATCCCGCAGCCCGCCCCATTTGCGGAAGATGTGGTCGCGCATCGCCTTCTGAGCGCCGCCGGCATCTCGTTCGAAGATGCGGTCGAAAATGACCCGATGCTCGGCTAGAGCAAGATCCAACTGGTCGCGATCGCGTTCGTAAACGTCAAGAAAGATCTTCCACTCGGGCGTGGTGCCGACATAATTCCGAACGAAATCAACAGTCTGGATCAGGGCAAGGTTGTGGGTCGCCTCGGCGATCTCAAGATGAAAGCGGCTGTCAACCGTCATGATCTTGCGAAAGCGGCTGTCGGTCAGGGGATGTTCGAGAAGAACCACGTGTTCCTCCAGAGTGGACTTCACGCGGCGCAGGTCCGTGGCCGTCGCAACCTTGGCGGCAAGGCCGGCAACGGCGCTTTCCAGGGTCAGTCGCGCCTGGATCAGTTCGAAGGGGCCGATCGTCGCGGATGCGTTGGGACCATGCGTCATGGGGGCGGGCGCATCGCCTGCCGATGCCAGAACTGATCCAGAGCCGTGCCTTGTCACCACCAGTTCGAGCAATTCGAGGATCAGCACCGCCTCCCGGACGATGGTTCGCCCGACACCATAGCGGGCTGCAAGCTCTCTCTCGGTGGGCAGGCGCTCGCCCGGATTGAGGCGGGACAGCACGTCGCCCCTGATTCTGTCGGCAAGCATCCTTGACGGGCGCTGCATGCGTCGACCACCGGTTTCACTTTTCCTGACCATGATAGCTCACCTGTTCATCTCTCTGTATAAGATGGATATTTCACATATTGGTCGACCAATCAAGACGTTTTGGTATGCCATTGACAGACTTATCGACCGCATTTAGACATTGGCATACACTTCATGGGAGGAAACAAATGAAACCCTATATCAAGGCGTCCATCCTCGGCGTGGTCTCCGCGATCGCCCTTGCCAGTGCCGCGTCAGCCCAGAGCGTTCGCATGCAGGCTGAGGAGCCCGGTTCCAGCATCTATCTCTATGCAGGCCTCTTCGAATCCATCATCGAAGCCAACACCGATCTCGATTTCGAGATCATTCCGCGTGGCGGGTCGGTCGCCAATACCGCTGCGACCAACATGGGCCTCACTGACTTCGCTTTTGCAAACGGCCTCCCGGTCGCATGGGGCGCCGCCGGAATCCTGGATTTCGAAGGCGATCCGCAGGAAAACAACCGGCTCGTCTTCTCGGGCATGCAGGTCGCCTATCTCGTGGCCGCTGCGGCGACGGAGTATGTTGGTGAAACCGGCAATGCCACCGTTCAGGCGGCGCTGATCGGGGACAATCCGGTCAAGGTGCTGGTCGAGCCGACCGGATCCATCAATCCGGTCGTCCTTGACCTCTATCTGCAATCGCAGGGCAGCACCCTTGCGGCCCAACTCGAGGCAGGCAACGTGGTTCAAGTCCCGTCTGCCCAGATGGGTCAGCGGGTTCAGGACGGTTTCGCAAACGCGATCTTTACCCAAGGTCCGATCGGCAACCCCGATCTGACCGAAGTGATGCTCGCCGAGCCGATGACCTTCCTGACCTGGTCCGACGCCGACCTCGCGGCAATGATGGAGGTCGGATACGTCGCCGCGATGATGCCTGCCGGGTCATATGACGGGCTGGAAACGGACTACCGCGCTCCGGCCGCTCTCAACAACCTGATCGTCAACAGCGGTGTCGATGAAGAGGTGGTCTACCAGGTCACCAGGGCGATCATCGAGAACCAAGAGCAGCTCGTCGCCGCCAACCAGGTTTTTGCGAGCTGGGATCCCGAGGCCTTCATCCAGCCGGAATATCACATCGTTCCGCTGCATCCCGGTGCCGAGCGTTACTATCGAGAGCGTGGCTGGCTTGAGTGAAGCCTGTCCGAACGGGGTCCGGCCAGTTTCAGGCCGGACCTTCTCAATTCCACCTGTGTCAGGATAAGACGATGAAGCTGCTCGAAGCGAACAAGCTGGACGGCAATCCATTGCCGGGCCGGATCATCTACAAGGCCGCCGGTCGCGGCAGCCCGATCGAGAGCGGCGCGATGACCGTAGCCTTCGGGCGATACAGCGGCGAATACGGGCCGATGTCGCCGCATCGCCACGCAGAGGAATGCGTCTATATCCTTGAAAGCAAAGGCGGCCGAGTGCGCTACGGCAGCACGCCCGACTGCAGCGAGGCCACGCGCGAATTGGCCGCGGGCATGTTGCTGCATTTCCCCGAAAACGAATGGCACGTCTTTGAATACGACGAGGGCGGCCATATCGACGCAATGTTCATCTACGGGCAGGTCGACAATATACGACCCGAAGAAAAGGTCTGAGCGCCAGATGGTTGATACGACAAATCCCCGCCCGGTCGAGGATGAAACCTCGCCGCTGGATGCCCGGATGGATCTGCGAAGCCCGCGCGGCCTTGCCCTGGCCGGCCTGTGCTGCCTCTATGTCGCGGTGGTCTTCTGGAATTTCTTCTATCCGATCCAGCCGATGGCGATCATCCCGTTCCATGTCTACATGACGGTGGCGATCGTGTTGCTGGCCAAGCCCATGTCGGGGACGCAGTGGTTTGCCTCGGGTTGGGCCTCGCCGCGGCTGACCGGCCTCGCCGACTGGATCATGGTCGCGGTCTGCATTTCGCTTTGCGTGCACTATGCCGATCAGGCGATCCGTCTCCAGACCCGGATGCAGTATATCGACGAGGTGTTGCTGCGCGACAAGATCGCGTTCTTCGTCGGCTGCTTCGTCCTGCTGGAGGCTGTTCGCCGTCAGGTCGGGCTTGTGCTGCTGATCCTGATCCTGTTCTTTCTGGTCTACGGCTTCTTCGGCTATGTTTTTCCCGGGCCCATGTCGTTCTCGGGTTTTTCGGTCGATACCGCTACCGACATCTTGTCGATGCAAACCCTCGGCATCTTCGACTGCCGGCACAGGTCGGCCCTGAACGTCATCACCTTCTTTGTCGTGTTCGGCGCGATCTTTGCCATGACCGGGGGCGGCGCTGTCTTCATCGACATCGCATTCCGGATCACCGGTCGCATGGTGGGCGGCGCGGCAAAGTCCGCCGTTATCGGCTCGGCCATGTTCGGCACGGTCTCGGGCTCGGCCGTGGCCAATGTCACCACGACCGGCGTATTGACGATCCCGCTGATGCGACGCGCCGGACTGACGCGCGAGCAGGCGGCGGCAACCGAAGCGATTTCCTCCTCCGGGGGGCAGTTGATGCCGCCGATCATGGGGACCGCAGCCTTTGTGATGGCCCAGATCCTGGGGCGTCCCTATATCGAAGTGGCGATGGCGGGCCTTATTCCTGCGATCGGCTTCTATTTCGCACTGTTCATGACCGTCGATCTGCGGGCGCGCAAGCTCGGCGCGCTCAAGCCGGTCAAGCGCGACGTGCCGCCGATTGTGCCGAGGCTGCACCTTCTGGCGGGACCGCTAGCGCTGATTGCGTGTCTCTTCGCGGGCTATTCCGCGAATTATGCCGCCATAATCGGCATCGTGGTCACGCTGGTCGCACCCTTCCTGCGGGCCCACACCCGGCCCAGGTTGCGAGATCTGGCCTGGATGGCGCCGGTTTCCGGCAGGCAGGCTGCCGAGATCGCGGTCGCCTGCACCTCGGTGGGAATAATCATGGCGGTCGCGATACAATCGAGCCTGGTCTTGAAGTTCGTCGGCTTTCTGTCGCTGCTCGGCGACGGCAACCTGTTCCTGTCGCTAATCCTGGTGATCTTCGGTTGCATCATCATGGGCATGGGCATGCCGACTGTGGCGGCATACATCGTGGGCTCGGTCCTGTTCGTGCCGGCGCTGACCACCTTGGGGGTGACGACGCTGTCGGCGCATTATTTCATCCTGTATTACTGCGTTCTGTCCATGGTGACACCGCCGGTGGCACTGACAGCCTATGCCGCCGCGGGGTTATCTGGCGGCAACATCCTCAAGACCGGGATGCTGGCCTTCGGCTACGGGCTGGTGATGTTCGTCATCCCGTTCGGCTTCGTGCGGGACGAGGCGATCCTTGGCCAGGGCGATCCGCTCGCCATCGGCGTCGCCTTCTTCGGCATGATCCTGGCGACGCTCAGCTGGGCGATCTGCCTGCAGAACTGGCTGGGTCGACTCTTGTATCTGCCGGAGCGGGTGGCCTTCGGCGTCCTGTCCTTCGCGCTGATCATCGAGCCCAGCGGCGAGTTGATCTGGTTCGCCTGTCTGGCGGGACTGGTTGCACTGATGGCCTGGTGCATCCTCAGCCGGTCCCTGCGCCCGGCCCCGGTCGCCACACTCGGAGAATGACAAATGTTTGACGGCATCGTCCCCGCCATCGTGACCCCGATGCATGACAATGGCGATCTGGATGCGCAAGGCATGCGCACACAGGTCGCGCGGCATCTGGACCACGGCGCAGGCGGAATTTTCTGCGGCGGCACAAATGGCGAATTCTACGCATTGACCAAGGGCGAACTGATCCAGACCGCGCGGGTCTGCGTTGACGAAGGCCGGGGCAAGCCGATCATGGCGGGATCGGCATTCGGACCGGTTGCTGAAACGGCCGAACTTGCCCGCGCCTACAAGGATGTCGGCGTCGCGGCCATCTCGGTGCTGGTGCCGTATTTCGTCGATTGCGGCCAGATCGCGATGGGGGACTATTTCGAGGGGGTCGCCGACGCATCGGTTCTGCCGATCGTGATCTACAACATACCCGGCAAGACCCGGAACGATCTGGAGCCGGAAACCGTGCGGCGGCTCGCCCGCCACGACAATATCGTTGCTATCAAGGACAGCTCTGGCAGCCGCGACAAGTTGAAGGCACTGGCCGGGATCGAGGGGCTCCAGGTCATGACCGGGTCCGACGGATTGATCCTGGACGGGCTGGCCCTCGGCCTGTCGGGGTTCGTCACCGGCTTTTCGAACGTCGCGCCGGAATATGTCTACGGAATTGTCTCGGCCTATCGGGCGGACAGGATGGACGACGCGGCGCATTGTCAACACCTGGTCGAGATACTGCGAGACATGATGAAGTTCGGCAATCCGCCGACAGTGACGAAACGCGCAGCCGCCTTGCGCGGCGAGGCGGTCGGCCCGTCGCGTGTTCCTTGCCGGGTCGCGCCGGGCGAGATCGACGAGGAGTTGATCGCGATCATGGAGAGGGCGGGCATATCGCTCCAGGCCTCCGCATGATCTTGGGGGCGATCGGCGACGATTTCACCGGATCATCGGACCTTGGCCTGATGCTGTCGAAGGGCGGCATGAAGACGGAGCAGTATGTCGGCGTGCCGCAGACGGATGCCGCGGCGGGAGTCGAAGCCGGCATTGTCGCACTCAAGACCCGGTCGGTTCCTCCTGCGGACGCCGTCGCGCAGTCGCTTGCGGCGCTGGACTGGCTACGCGCACAAGGCTGCCGCTGCTTCTACTTCAAATACTGCTCAACCTTTGACTCAACCCGCGAGGGAAATATCGGGCCGGTTCTCGACGCGCTGATCGCGGCGCTCGGGACCGACGCGCCCGTTCTGGTCTGCCCGGCTTTTCCGGTGACCGGACGGACGATCTATCAAGGACATCTGTTCGTTGTGGACAAGCTTCTGAGCGAAAGCGGCATGGAAAACCACCCGCTGACCCCGATGACCGATCCAGACATCCGCCGCTGGCTGGCGCTGCAGACCAGGACCCCGGTGGGCCATCTGCCGATCGGGCGCCTGCGTGCCGGCCAGGGTACCGAGGCGCTGCGGGCGGAAGCCGCT
>JAAUPC010000052.1 GCA_012036325.1 Paracoccaceae bacterium | reverse complement strand
CGCCGCGCAAGTGTCTGGGCTACTGGCCCCCCCACGAAATCTTCCGCGCCAAGTTGCTGGAGATCATGAGAGCCGAGGGCTAATCTGGCCAGACGGGAATTGCACTTGGGCGTGAGTCCTCACCAAACACGCCTCCCCCAAGGCCGTTTGCCATGAAAAAAGGCCCGATCAAAGGACCGGGCCTTTTCCAAATCTGCAAGCGTTCTCAGCCGACCAGTTCAAGGCCCGAGAAGAAGAATGCAATCTCACGCGCGGCGGCGGCCTCGGAATCCGAGCCGTGGACCGAGTTTTCGCCCTTGGACAACGCGAAGTCCTTGCGGATCGTGCCAGCGGCGGCGGCGGCCGGATCGGTCGCGCCCATCACTTCGCGGTTCTTCAGGATGGCGCCTTCGCCTTCCAGCACCTGCACGACCACCGGCTCGGACGCCATGTAGGCCACCAGCTCACCGTAGAAACCACGCTCTTTATGCTCGGCGTAGAACTCACCAGCTTGCGCGGCGGTCAGGTGGATGCGCTTGGAGGCGACGACCCGCAGGCCTGCCTCTTCGAACTTGGCAACGATCTTGCGGTCAGGTTGCGCTTGGTGGCGTCGGGCTTGATGATCGACAGGGTGCGTTCGGTGGCCATTGGGCTCTCCTTAAGGTGTGGCACGAGGTGCCGGAATGGGATGCGGCGCAGGTATCATGCCCGGCGGCCCTTGAAAAGGTGCAGTGGCATTGACCTTCTCTGCCGCTTCAGGCACTTCCCGCCCATGCTGAAAATCGAAGACATCACCTATTCCGTTGAAGGCCGCCCGCTGTTTGAGGCGCGACGGCGACGATTCCCACCGGCCACAAGGTCGGCATCGTGGGGCGCAACGGCGCGGGGAAAACCACGCTTTTCCGCCTGATCCGGGGTGAGCTTGCGCTAGAGGGGGGCACGATCACCCTGCCCCAGCGCGCACGTATCGGCGGGGTGGCGCAGGAAGTGCCGTCGTCGGAAACCTCGCTTCTGGAGACGGTGCTGCAAGCCGATACCGAACGCGCGAGCCTTATGGCTGAGGCGGAGACTGCGCATGACGCCCACCGCATTGCCGAAATTCAGGCGCGGCTGGCCGATATTGACGCCTGGTCGGCGGAAGGCCGCGCCTCCAACATCCTGAAAGGATTGGGATTTGACGCGGCCCAGCAGCTGATGCCCTGTTCTGCCTTTTCGGGCGGATGGCGGATGCGGGTGGCGCTGGCGGGGGTTCTGTTCGCACAGCCTGACTATTTGCTGCTGGACGAACCGACCAACTATCTGGACCTTGAGGGTGCCTTGTGGCTGGAAAGCTACCTGCAGAAATACCCCCATACGGTGCTGATCATCAGCCACGACCGCGGCCTTTTGAACCGCGCCGTGCAGGGTATTCTGCATCTGGATGCGAAGAAACTGACCTACTGGACCGGTCCCTATGACCAGTTCGCGCGGCAAATGGCCGAACGCCGGGCCGTCCTGACGGCTGAGGCGAAGAAGGTCGACGCCCGCCGTGCCCATCTGCAAAGCTTTGTTGACCGGTTCAAGGCCAAGGCCTCTAAAGCTGTTCAGGCACAGTCGCGCGTCAAGATGCTGGAAAAGCTGACCCCGATCACCGCGCCGGAAGAGGCGAAGAAGGTGGTCTTCACCTTCCCGGAGCCTGAGGAGCTTTCGCCCCCGATCATCAATCTTGATGGCGCGGCGGTGGGCTACGGCGGCCCGCCTATCCTGAAGAAGCTGAACCTGCGCATCGACCAGGATGACCGCATCGCCCTTCTGGGCCGCAATGGGGAAGGAAAATCCACGCTTTCCAAGCTGTTGGCGGGCAAACTTCAGACGGCTGAGGGCAAGCTGGCCCGGTCCTCCAAGCTCCGGATCGGTTATTTTGCCCAGCATCAGGTGGATGAGTTGCACATCGACGAATCGCCGCTGCAGCATATCCAGCGCCTGCGGCCCGCCGAGATGCAGGCGAAGCTGCGCGCGCGGCTGGCGGGCTTTGGTCTGATGGCGGATCAGGCCGACACGGTTGTTGGCCGCTTGTCGGGTGGGCAAAAGGCGCGGCTGTCGCTCCTCCTCGCCACCATCGACGCGCCGCATCTTTTGATCCTCGACGAACCGACCAACCACCTTGATATCGAAAGCCGTGAAGCACTGGTTGACGCGCTGACCGAATATTCCGGCGCGGTGATCCTGGTTTCGCACGACATGCACCTTCTTGGCCTGGTGGCGGACCGTCTGTGGCTGGTCAAAGGGGGTGCCGTCACCCCCTATACCGAGGACCTGGAGGCCTATCGCCGCCAGCTTCTGGCTGGTGAGGATGAGGTGAAGGCCGCCCCGAAACCGGTTGAAAAGAAACGCCAAGTCAGCCGGGATGAGATTCTGGCCCTGAAGGCCGAGGTGCGCAAAAGCGAAGAGCGTCTCTCTAAGCTGAACGAGATGCGCGACAAGCTGGCGAAGAAACTGGCCGACCCTGCCCTTTACGAAGACGCCCGCAAGGGTGAGCTTGCCACCTGGAACGCCAAATATGCCGAGGTGATGTCAGCGCTGGACAGGGCCGAGGCCATGTGGCTGACCGCGCAGGAAAAACTGGAACGGGCAGCAGCCTAGCGCACCTTGGCAGCGTAATGCTGTTCAATGCGGTCCCAACTGATCTTGCACCAGCTTTCATCGTCGGGCCAGTCGTCTGCGGTCAGGTCCAGTGGCTCTGGCATGGACAGGGGATCGCCGGAAAAGCTCCAACTGCGGGTTTTTGAGACGGGAAAGGTCAGCAGGTGGAAGGTTGTGGCAGGGGTCAGACTGGGCTGGGTCACGCCCTCTGCCCCGGTTTCGGCGCTAGCGTGGTCATGAAGGACAAAGGTCTTGTCGTTCGACAGGCGCAGGAACAGGATAAGCATCCCGTGTTCCGGATCGCGCAGGCGTTTGACGGCGGTGACGGAGAAGGTTTCATCCCGGACGAGGCCAGCGGAAAGGTCGGCTTCCAGTTCCGATACCCGTTGCCGTTGCGCCCGCTGGGAACGGAGCGTCCAGCGGATCTGGCTGGTCAGCGTGAAGGCCAAGATCAGGACCGGAACGGCGATCGCGCCGGTGAAGGTGATGGGGTTGGTTCGCCATGCGCCATTGGCCAGGGGGATGCCGGCCAGCATCGCAAGGATCGCCAGAACCAGATAGGCAAGCACAGTGAAAATGGCTGGTGCCAGCGTGGCCGCCGCAAGAAGCAACCAGAAATTTCGACCGGGATGGCCTTGGCGGGCAGTAGCCAGGCGGCCTTAAAGCTGTGCCATTTCTGGCGGGGTCATCGGGCGCGCTTTTGCCATCGGGCCTCTCTGCGGCAGGGGCCGGTCCAGCGGCCTGCAAAGAGGTTATGACAGGCCGCAGCGTCGTCTGCAAAACGAACCTTTGGCGGCAAGGACGATGTGGCCGAAACGGCCCCACAGGTTCTGCTTCCCAAAACCCGTGGCTGCGGGCTACCCTGCCCTGAACTGCCGGAGCCGAGATGCCAGAGATAGCCTTCCTGATCACGGCTTTCGCCACGTTGTTCGTCGTGATCGATCCGCCCGGCCTTGTGCCCCTCTTCATCGCCTTGACGCGGGGGATGTCACCCGAGCGGCGCCGGGCCATGGCACGGCGGGCCTGCATCATTGCGGCTGTCCTCCTTCTTTTGTTCGGGGTGGCGGGTGAGGCGATCCTGGGCTTCATCGGCATCTCGATGCCCGCCTTCCGCATCGCCGGGGGGATCCTTTTGTTCCTCACCGCCCTAGACATGCTCTTTGAACGGCGCACCCAGCGGCGGGAGGGGCAACAGGCAGACCCGGATCATGACCCCTCGGTCTTCCCCCTTGCCACACCGCTGATTGCGGGGCCTGGGGCGATTGCCACGATGATCCTTCTTGTGGGCGAATCCGGCACGGGCTGGCCGGGAACTTTTGCGGTGCTGGGGCTGATGCTGATGATGATCGTGGTGACCTATGGCTTCCTTCTCGCCTCACCCCCGCTGGAGCGGATGCTGGGCCGGACCGGGACCATTGTCATCACCCGGCTTCTGGGCATGCTGCTTGCGGCCTTGTCGGTGCAGTTCGTGATTGATGGGGTGAAGGGGACGGGGTTGATCGGCTGACCTTTCCATGAGCGCCCCCTGCCCCCATATCACCCGAAAGCGGAGGTCTTGATGGACAGCGAAACCCTGGCCCGCGTGGCCTATCTTGGCATCATCCTGGTCGCCCTTGGCGGCTGGGTGATGGTCGAGTTTCGCCAGCGCATGGGGCAGGCCTTGCGGATGGCGCTGGCCTGGGGGCTGATCTTAGTCGGCATGATGGCGGGCTATGGCCTTTGGTCCGATATCCGGCGCGAGGCGATGCCGGTGCAGATGGTCAGCGAAGCGGGAGAGGTGGAGGTGCCAATTTCACCCGACGGGCATTATTACCTGACCTTGCAGATCAATGGGACGGATGTGCCCTTCATGGTCGACACCGGGGCCTCGGGGATGGTGCTGGGAGTCGAGGATGCGGCGCGGCTGGGGATCGAGGCGGAGGCCCTGCGCTTCACCGGTGAGGCGATGACGGCGAACGGGGTGGTGCGGACGGCGCAGGTCACGCTGCCGATGGTTGAGCTTGGCCCGTTCCGGAATGAGGGCTTCCGGGCCTATGTGACCGAAGGCGAGATGCCGGGGTCCCTGCTGGGGATGGACTATCTGGGGCAGTTCCGGATGGAGTTCGGCGCGGGGCGGCTGGTTCTGCGGCAGTAGTGTCCACCGTGGACAATCTTTGAAAACCGTTTTAGATCAGCGCCTTGGCTTTTCTTGTTCAGGAATCGTTAACCTGGTTCTGCCTGCAGGATCAGGCTTCCGACGTCGGGCGCGGCGGGCTTTCGGCTTTCTTTTCCCAGCGCCCCCCCTCTTCCGACCAGTATTGCGCAGCGTGGCCTGCGGCAGTGACGGCACGCCATTGATCGCGGGCGGCATCCTTGCGGTCATCGCTGAACAGGATCCAGACCCGCTCCATCGCGGCAATCTCGGCGTCGTCGGCGCTGGCCCCGTCCAGAAGGGCCAGGACCTTCGCGCCGTTCACCGGCTGGCCCGTGCCGATCAGCACCGGCTGATGCGGGTCTAGCGGGCTGCCTTCGCGGCCATGGGGCAGGAAGCTTTCGTCGCCGCCCTTCAGCCAGAGGTCGGCATCAAGCGCGTCAAGCCGGGCGGGGTCGGTGCCCCGGATCATCGCGCGCCAGCCCTGCCCCAAAGCACGGGGCAGGTTCACGGCCAGCGTATCGGCGGGCGTGGTACGGGTCTGGTGGTAGAACATCACCGTGCCCATCGGCGGAGCCCTTAACCCTTTTCGAACCGATCGCGGATCAGCCGGTCCAGCGCCATGACGCCCCAGCCGGTGGCCCCCTTGGGCGCAAGGGTCGAATCGGACTTCAACAGCGCCGTCCCTGCGATATCGAGGTGACACCACGGCGTATCCGGCTTGACGAAACGCGCGAGGAACTGCGCTGCCGTGATCGACCCGCCGTCCCGCCCGCAAGAGTTGACGATATCGGCCACCCGGCTTTTCAGCTTGGCGTCATAGGCATCACCCATCGGCATGCGCCAGGCGCCTTCGCCTTCGGCGGCGCAGGCCCTGAGGAAAGCGTTGCAGAGGTCATCGTTGTTGGAGAAGACGCCGGTGTTTTCGTGGCCCAGGGCCACGATGATTGCGCCGGTCAGGGTGGCAAGGTTGATCATGCCGGTCGGCTTGAAGCGTTCCTGCGTGTACCAAAGCACGTCTGCAAGGACCAGACGGCCTTCAGCGTCGGTGTTGATGACCTCGATCGTGTCGCCCTTCATGGAGCGGACCACGTCGCCAGGGCGCTGGGCGCGGCCGTCGGGCATGTTTTCCACGATGCCGACCAGACCCACGACATTGGCCTTGGCCTTGCGAAGTGCCAGCGTGCGCATGACGCCCGCGACGACACCGGCACCGCCCATGTCCATCGTCATGTCTTCCATGCCACCGGCAGGCTTGATCGAGATACCGCCAGTGTCAAAGACCACACCCTTGCCCACAAGGGCGAAGGGCGCCTCATCCTTGGCGCCGCCCTTCCACTGCATGACCACGACCTTGGACGGACTTTCCGACCCCTGCCCCACGCCCAAAAGCGCGCGCATGCCGAGTTTGGTCAGCTCCTCTTCTTCCAGGATTTCAACCTCAAGCCCAAGTTCCTGCATTGCTGCAAGACGGGCGGCAAAATCATGCGTGGTCAGGATGTTGGCCGGTTCGTTCACAAGGTCGCGGGTGAAGAACACGCCTTCGGCGACGGCGGCCATCGGCGAGGCGGCGCGGGCGACCGCTTCGGGATCGGTCGCCATCAAGGTGACGGGGCCGGGGGTGGGTTTCTCACCGCTTTTATGGGCGGTGAAGTCATAAGCGCGCATCGCAAGGCCAAAGGCGAGGTCGGCGGCGCGGGCATGGCCTTCGGCCAGCACCAGCGTGCCCCCTGCCCCATGCGCCCGACCTATCGCCGCCCCGGCCTTGCGCGCAGCACCGATGTCGGCCCGCTTGGCCAGGCGCAGAACATGCAACGCGTCACAGGCAAGGCCCGCGGGGAAGGCAAGTTCCATCCCCTCACCCGGTTTCAGCTTGCCAAAGGCGTCAGACCCAAGCGCCCGGGCCAGCGCCCCTTTGGTCAGCCGGTCCAGCCGGCGCAGGGCCGGGGTCAGCGGCGTAGCGGCATCGGCAAGAACGGCGATGCGGCCCTTGGCGGTGGCAAGCGCCTCAAGATCGGTGGGCTGGAACTGGATCGGCAGGGGTTGGGACATGGGCGACATCTTTGACTGAAAGGGGGGAAGGCCCTACTGGGCGGGCCATTGCGCAAAGGATAGGGTCGGCGTTCGGGAATGGCCAGATATGAGTTTTCGCTGACGGCGAATTCCGCTAGGGTCGGCGCAACATATGGTAGGGGCTGAGACAAGCGTGTCTAGATTCGACAGATATCTCCTGTCGCAACTGCTTCAGCTCTTTGGCTTTTTCGCGCTGGTGCTGGTGGCGGTTTATTGGGTGAACCGGGCGGTGGGGCTGTTTGACCAGCTGATCGGTGACGGCCAATCAGCGCTGGTGTTCCTTGAGTTCACGGTCCTGACCCTGCCGAATGCGATCCGGCTGGTGCTGCCGGTGGCGGCTTTTGCGGCGACGGTCTATGTGATCAACCGGTTGATGCAGGAAAGTGAGCTGGTGGTGATGCAGGCCACGGGCTTTTCCGCGTTCCGGCTGGCGCGACCGGTGCTGTACTTTGGCCTTTTGGTCATGGTGATGCAGCTGGTGCTGTCGAATGTGCTGGTGCCCGCCAGCCAGCGGATCTTGAGCGCGCGGAGTGCCGAGATCTCGCAGAACGTGACGGCACGGTTCCTGAACGCCGGGCAATTCATGCATCCAGCGAAGGGGATCACCCTGTACATTCGCGAGATCAGCCAGACGGGAGAGTTGGTTGACCTTTTCCTGGCCGATGAGCGGGGGGACGGCGAGCGGGTGATCTACACCGCGCGCAAGGCCTTTCTGGTGCGGGGCGAGGTGGCGCCGAAGCTGGTGATGGTGGACGGGTCCACCCAACGGCTGACGCGGGCGGAGGAACGGCTGGCGGTGACGCGCTTTGCCGACTTCACGCTGGATCTGGCCGGCCTTGTCAGCGTGGGGGGCGTGGCGCAGCTGCCGTTGAACGCATTGCCGACGGCGCAGCTTTTGGCGGCTGACCAGGGGACGCAGGCGTCGCTTGGGGTGAGCGCGGCGCAGATGCTGGAGGAGGGACATTCCCGCCTGGCCGGGCCGATGCTGGCGGTGGCGGCGCCCTTGCTGGGCTTTGCGGCGTTGATGCTGGGGGGATTTTCGCGCTTTGGGCTCTGGCGGCAAATGGCGCTGGCGGTGGGGCTGATCATCACGATGCAGCTGGTCTGGACCTGGGGCAGTGGCGTGGCCGGGCAGATGGCGGGGGCTTGGCCTGCGCTCTACCTTGCGCCAGGGCTGGGGGTGGCTGGTGGCGGTGGCGCTGCTGGTCGTGGCGCAGGTGCCGAAACGGCGGAAAGCGGCGCTGGCGTGACACTGAGCCTTTACATCGCGCGGCGGTTTCTGGGGACGGTGGGCCGGGTGTTCCTGATCTTCTTCGCCATCCTGATGCTGGTCGACATGATCGAACAGCTGCGCCGTTTTGCGGATGCCGGTGTAGGTCTGGCCGAGGCTGCGCGCCTGTCGTTGCTGAGCGTGCCGGAGACGCTGTACCGCATCCTGCCCTTGATCCTGATCATGGGGGCGATTGCGAACTTCCTGGGGCTCGCGCGGTCTTCGGAACTGGTGGTGGTGCGGGCGGCGGGGCGGTCGGGGCTGCGGTTCCTGCTGACGCCCCTTCTGGTTGCGGTGGCGCTGGGGCTTTTGACGGTGGCGCTGTTCAACCCGCTGGTGGCGGCGACATCGAAGGCTTACGACAGTGCGCGCTCGGCCTTGAGTGCGGGTGGCGGGTCGGTGCTTTCCGTGGCCGATACGGGCCTATGGCTGCGGCAAGGGTCTGAAGACGGGCAAACCGTCATCCAGGCCGCGCGGTCCAATCTGGACGGGACCGAGCTTTTCGGCGTGACTTTCCTTGGGTTCGATGCAAGCGGCCTGCCCGCCACAAGGATCGAGGCCGAGACGGCCAGGCTGATCGAAGGGGCCTGGGCCTTGTCGGGCACCAAGACCTGGGACCTGACGCAGCCCAACCCCGAGGTTGCGGCTGAGGCGGCGACGGCCGAGGTCACCTTGCCCTCGGACCTGACGGCGGAACGCATCCGTGACAGTTTCGGCACGCCAAGCGCCATCGCCTTCTGGGATCTGCCCGGCTATATCGGGGATCTGGAACGGGCGGGTTTCTCGGCCCGCGCGTATCGGTTGTGGTTCCAGATGGAACTGGCGCAGCCTTTGCTGATGGCCGCGATGGTGCTGGTGGCGGCTGGGTTCACCATGCGGCATGTGCGGGCGGGCGGCACCGGGCGAATGGTGATCTACGCGATGATCGCGGGCTTTGGCATCTTCTTCCTGCGCAACTTCGCGCAGGCCTTGGGCGAAACCGGGCAGATCCCGGTGGTCGTCGCGGCATGGTCGCCGCCCCTTGCCGCGGCACTGTTGTCGCTGACCCTTCTATTGCATCTGGAGGAAGGCTGATGTTTCGCCTTCTTCTGGCTGTTGTCCTTACTCTGTGCCTGTCCCTGCCCGCGCGGCACAAGACCAGGCCACGCTGATTTCCGACAGTATCGAGATCACCGGAGACACCCGTCTGATCGCCGAGGGCAATGTCGAGGTTTACTTCAAGGGCCGCCGCCTTGCCGCGTCGCGCATCAGCTATGATCAGGCGACCGACCGGCTGGAGATCACCGGCCCGATCGTGCTGACCGAAGACAGTGGCGAAGTCTTGATCCTTGCGTCACAGGCCGAGCTTGCGGCGGACCTGAGCGAGGGCATCCTGACCAGCGCGCGGCTGGTCTTGAACCGCCAGTTGCAGTTGGCGGCGAACAAGATGACGCGTGTTGCCGGGCGGACCACCACGCTGGAGACGGTCGCTGCATCCTCTTGCAAGGTCTGCGAGAACAACCCGACGCCGCTATGGGAAATCCGCGCCAGCCGCGTGGTGCATGACGAGGTGGAGCGGCAGATCTATTTTGACAATGCGCAGTTCCGACTGGCGGGCGTGCCGGTCTTCTACATCCCGCGCCTCAGGATGCCCGACCCGACGCTGAAGCGCGCGACCGGGTTCCTGATGCCGTCGATCCGCACCACATCAGACCTGGGGACCGGGATCAAGCTGCCGTACTTCATCGTCCTTGGCCAATCGGCCGACCTGACGCTGACCCCCTACATCACCGCGCGCGACAGCCAGACGTTGGACCTGCGCTATCGGCAGGCTTTTGCGACCGGGCTGATTACGCTGAACGGCGCGCTGACGCGGGATGACCTGATTCCCGGCAAGACGCGCGGCTATCTGTTTGTCGATGGCGCCTTTCGGCTGCCGTTGAACTTTGGCCTGACGATCAAGGGCCAGACGGTGACGGACCCGGCCTATCTTCTGGACTACGGGATTGCCAATATCGACCGTCTGGACAGCCGGATCGAGGCGAGCCGGACCCGGCGGAACGAATACATCTCGGCCAGGGTCATCAGCTTTCAGACCCTGCGTGACAGCGAGGATAATACGACAATCCCTTCGATCATTGCTGACCTTACCTTTCACCGCCGCTTTTCGCTGGGGCCTTTGGGCGGCGAAGGCGGATTGCGGTTCCAGACGCATAACCATACCCGCACCTCGACCAACCCTTTCGACGGGCCGGACAGCGACAGCATTGCCGATGGTCGGGATCTTGGGCGCATCTCGGCCCGGGTGGACTGGCGGCGCAGTTTCCTTCTGCCGATGGGGATTGAGGGCACAATCCTGGGCGAGGCGACAGCGGATGCCTATACCGTGGCGCAGGACGCGACGTTTGAGCAGCAGACCACCCGCACCCACGGCAGCGCCGGGGTGGAATTGCGCTGGCCTTGGGTCAGGGCGGGCGCAAACGGGGCGACGCAGGTGATTGAACCCGTGGTGCAACTGATCTGGTCATCCTCGGACGAAGAGACATTGCCAAACGAAGATTCGGTGCTGGTCGAATTTGACGAAGGCAGCCTTTTTGCGCTGGACCGGTTTCCAGGGTCAGACGCGGTGGAACGCGGCCCCCGCGCCAATGTGGGGATCAGCTGGACGCGGCACGACCCTGCGGGCTGGACCATGGGCGTGGCCTTGGGCCGGGTCTACCGTGAGGCGGACCTTGGCCAGTTCGGCACCGGCTCCGGCCTTGATGGCAACCGGTCGGACTGGTTGGCCGGGGTGAACTTTGACCTGGCCAATGGCGTTGCGATCACCGCGCGGGCGGTTCTGGACAATGACCTTGCCCTGACCAAGGGTGAAGCGCGGGTGTCGATCAACGGGCTGAAGACGGCGCTGGCGACCAGCATGATCTGGGCCGTCGCCGACCCCACGGAAAACCGCCCCGACCCCACGCAGGAAGTGACCTTTGATGCACGGCGCAAGCTGGGTGACAGCTGGACCGGCAAGCTTTCGGGCCGCTATGATTTTGTTGCGGACCAAGGCACGGTCGCTGGCCTGGGTGTGGAGTTCCTGAACGAGTGCGTGCGGTTTGATGTTTCCCTCTCGCGTCGGTTCACGTCATCCACTAGTGTGACGCCGACGACGGATTTCGCTTTGTCGCTTGATCTGGTGGGGTTCGGCGGCGGTGTGACCGGGGGTCCGGCGCGGACCTGTCGGCAGTAGACAGGTTGACGGAAGCGGCGGGCGGCAGACCCGCAAGAAGCAGGAAAGAACGGCTGAGGCGATGGCAGTTTCCTTTGTAAAACGGCAAGTGGCGGCCCTTTTGTGCAGCGCGGCTTTGGTGGGCCTGCCCGCGATGGGCCTGGCGCAGGACCTGTTCGCGCCGCGGATGATCGTCAATGACCGGGTGATCACCGGCTATGAGGTGGAGCAGCGGTCGCTGTTCCTGCAGCTTTTGCGCGCGCCGGGCAACCCAGACGAAGAGGCACTGAAGGGCCTGATCGAGGACCGCCTGCGCCAGACCGAGGCTGAACGGCTGGAGCTGACGCTGACCGACGAGGAAGTGCTGACCGGGATGACGGAATTCGCCTCACGCGCGAACCTGACGGCAGAGGCGTTGATCGTCGAATTGCAGAAGGTTGGCATTTCGGCGGAAACCTTCCGCGATTTCGTCTCGGCCGGGCTTTTGTGGCGCAAGGCGGTGCGGGCGCGCTTCCTGGGCCAGGTGCCGGTCAGCGAAAATGACATCGACCGGGCGCTGGAAGCCTCGGCCCGGCCGCGTGCGCTGCGGGTGCTGGTGTCGGAACTGGTGATCCCCGCGCCTGATGGGCAGGTTGAGGATGCCTTGGCGCTGGCCGAACGGCTGGGCGATGAGATCACCAGCGAAGGTGCCTTTGCGTCTGCCGCGCGGCAGTATTCGGCCGCCCCCACGGCGGGCAGCGGCGGGCGGCTGGACTGGGTGCCCCTGGGCAACCTGCCGGCCGCGATTGGCCAGGCGGTGCTGGCACTTGGTCCGGGCGAAGTGTCGGACCCGGTGATCGTGCCGAATGCAGTCGTCCTCTTCCAGCTGCGCGACGTGGCGCGGGATGAGGCGGCCGAGCCCATCGCCGTGACCGTGGAATGGGCCGATTTCCTGGTGCCCGACGATGCGTCTGAGATCGCCCGCCTGCGCGCCGAAGTGGACAATTGCATGGACCTTTACGGCCAAGCGAACGGCCTGCCCGAGGACCGGCTGACCATCACCACCCAACCCGCGGGCGAGGTTCCGGGCGATGTGGGGCTGGAACTTGCTCAGCTTGACCCCGGCGAAAGCAGCGTGGCGCTGACCCGCGGCGGCTTTCGTCGGTTCCTGATGCTGTGCGGGCGCGAAGAAACGCAGGAAGAGCCGATCAGCCGCGATCAGGTGCGCGAGCGGGTGGTCAACCAGAAGCTGGAAGGCATGGCCGAAGGCTATCTGGAAGAGCTTCGCGCCGCCGCCATCATCCGCGAGCCGTGAGCGCGCGTCCCGTCATCCTGACCTCAGGCGATCCGTCGGGCATCGGGCCGGAGATTGCGGTCAAGGCTTGCCTTGCGGGCGAGCGTTTCGTCTGGCTGGGCGACCCGCGCCACCTGCCGCCGGGTGCGGCCTGGCGTGAGGTTTCGGACCTTGCCGAACTGGTGCCTGCCCGCGTGCTGCCAGTCCTGCGCCATGACTTTGCCGCCCCTGCCCTGCCCGGCCAGCCGGACCCGGCCAATGCGGCTGGGGTGATCGCCGCAATCGAACGCGCGGTGGCGCTGGTGCAGGATGGTGAGGCTTCGGCCATCTGCACGGCACCCATCCACAAGAAGGCGCTGAAGGATGGCGCAGGCTTTGCCTTTCCCGGCCATACCGAGTTTCTGGCTCATCTCGCGGGCGTCAGCCGGGTGGTGATGATGCTGGCCTGCCCGGACCTGCGGGTGGTGCCGGTGACGATCCATATCGCCTTGTCCGAGGTGCCGGGCGCGCTGACCGAGGGGCTATTGGAAGACACGATCCGCATCACTTATGCCGGGCTGATCCGCGATTTCGGGATTGCGGTGCCACGGCTGGCGGTGGCTGGGCTGAACCCGCATGCCGGCGAAGGCGGCGCGATGGGCTGGGAGGATGAGCGGCTGATCCGCCCTTTGGTCACGCGGCTTGCAGCCGAAGGGATGGCGATCCGGGGCCCGATGTCGGCGGATACGATGTTTCACGCGGCGGCCCGCAAGGGCTACGATGCGGCGATCTGCATGTATCACGATCAGGCGCTGATCCCGATCAAGACGATCGACTTTGACGGGGGCGTGAACGTGACGCTGGGTCTGCCCTTCGTGCGCACCTCGCCCGATCATGGCACGGCCTATGACATTGCCGGGCGGGGCGTGGCGGAGGCGACAAGCCTGATTGCAGCGCTGCGGCTTGCCCGGGACATGGCGGCGCGGCGGTAGGTGTTGAAGCGGGGGCCAGCCCCCGCACCCCCGGGATATTTGGAGACGAAGAATGTCAGGGGCGAACCTTGGGAACGATTGACGGACTGCCGCCGCTACGAGAGGTGATCCGGGCCCATGATCTGGTGGCGAAAAAGCAGCTTGGGCAGAATTTCCTGCTGGATCTGAACCTTACGGCGAAGATTGCACGGTCAGCCGGGGATCTTTCGGGCTGCGATGTGCTGGAGGTGGGCCCCGGCCCCGGGGGCCTGACGCGCGGGCGTTCTCGCCGAAGGCGCGCGGCGGGTTGTGGCGGTGGAAAGGACCCGCGCTGTCTGCCC
>JAAUPC010000051.1 GCA_012036325.1 Paracoccaceae bacterium | reverse complement strand
CCCTGCCGGTGACCCCCCGCCCCGCGCCGCAACCCCATGTGGCAGCCAGAGGTGGAGGAGGATGACGACACCCCGCTTCCCGTCAACATGTTCGCCGAAGATGCCCCTTGGGACGACGAAGACGCCCTGATCGAGGATGAGGCCGCCTTTGACCCTCCCGCTCCGCGCAGCTTTGCCGTGACCGCTGACCGCCGCGCCGTGGTCCAGCACTCCGCGAAGAAGGCCCCGCCCTCACGCCAGGCACTTGCCGAAACCCAGCCCGGCTTGCGCTTTGATGATGCCGCCCCGGCTTACGAACTCCCGCCGCTCAGCCTTCTCTCCTCGCCCGTTGCCATCCAGCGCACCCAGCTTTCCGATGAGGCGCTGGAGGAAAATGCCCGCATGCTGGAATCCGTCCTTGATGACTATGGCGTCAAAGGCGAAATCACCGCCGTCCGCCCCGGCCCCGTCGTCACCATGTACGAGTTGGAGCCCGCCCCCGGCCTAAAAGCCAGCCGCGTGATCGGCCTGGCAGACGATATCGCCCGCTCCATGTCCGCGCTTTCCGCCCGCGTCTCCACCGTTCCGGGCCGCACCGTCATCGGCATCGAACTCCCCAACGCCGTGCGCGAAAAGGTCGTCCTGCGCGAAATCATTTCTGCGCGTGACTTTGGCGACAGCCAGATGCGCCTGCCGCTCGCGCTGGGCAAGGACATCGGCGGTGACCCGATCGTGGCGAACCTTGCCAAGATGCCCCACCTCCTCATCGCGGGCACCACGGGTTCGGGTAAATCCGTCGCCATCAACACCATGATCCTGTCGCTCCTTTACAAGCTCACGCCCGAGGAATGCCGCCTGATCATGATCGACCCGAAGATGCTGGAACTCTCCGTCTATGACGGCATCCCCCATCTCCTCTCCCCCGTCGTGACCGACCCGAAAAAGGCCGTCGTCGCCCTGAAATGGGTCGTGGGCGAGATGGAGGAACGCTACCGCAAAATGTCCAAGATGGGCGTGCGCAACATCGAAGGCTACAACGGCCGCGTCCGTGAGGCGCTGTCGAAGCAGGAAATGTTCAAGCGCACCATCCAGACCGGCTTTGACGAAGAAACCGGCGACCCGATCTTCGAAACCGAAGAATTCGCCCCCGTCACCTTGCCTTATATCGTCGTCATCGTGGATGAGATGGCCGACCTCATGATGGTCGCCGGCAAGGAAATCGAAGCCTGCATCCAGCGCCTCGCCCAGATGGCCCGCGCCTCGGGCATCCACCTCATCATGGCCACCCAGCGCCCGTCCGTTGACGTCATCACCGGCACGATCAAGGCGAACTTCCCGACAAGGATCAGCTTCCAGGTCACCTCGAAGATCGACAGCCGCACGATCCTGGGTGAACAGGGGGCAGAGCAGCTTCTGGGCATGGGTGACATGCTTTACATGGGCAACGGCGCCAAGATCACCCGTATCCACGGCCCCTTCGTCAGTGATGAGGAGGTTGAAGAGATCGTCAACCACCTCAAGTCCTTCGGCCCCCCCGTCTACATGTCCGGCGTCGTCGAAAGCCCCGAGGATGAGCGTGACAATGAGATTGACGCCGTCCTTGGCCTCAACTCCGAAGGCGATGACACGCTTTACGACCAGGCCGTCGCCATCGTGGCGAAGGATCGCAAGTGCTCCACCTCGTACATCCAGCGCAAATTGGGCATCGGCTACAACAAGGCCGCCCGGCTGGTGGAACAGATGGAGGATGAGGGCGTCGTCACCCGCGCGAACCACGTCGGCAAGCGCGAAATCCTAGTTGAGGAACGGTAAAGCCGCCCCCCCATACACTGCCGCCCAGCCCGGAACTGCGAATCGGTTACCTAGCGTTAACTGCTTTCCGGGGCTAAACTTTTTCCATTTTCCCCCTTGTCCGGGTGGCCGGGCCCCTGGCCAGTGACGGAATCGCCCGGATTCTGGCCAGAACGGGCGCAATAAGGGGCTCGTGCCCCAAACCTGCTCGAAAAAAGTTGCAATCACGGGTTGTGGGCTCATATTAACACTTGACCTGGGATGCGTGTGGGGACGCGGACCGGGCAGAAATTCCGCTGCTGGGGGTGCTGATCATCATGGCCTTCGACAAGTCGTCTCTACCAGACCAGGACGCTGATCTTGATGATGTCCTGCAGCCGGGGACCTGCCTTTCCAACAACCAATACCGGATTGAATCCTACCTGCGCGCCGGTGGCTTCGGCATCACCTACCTTGCGCGCAACAGCTTCAACCGCGACGTGGTGGTGAAGGAATGCTTTGTGCCCAGCTTCTGCACCCGCAGCCATACCGCCGTCCGTCCGCGCTCCGAAGCCAGCAAGTCCCAGATGCAAAAGGCGATCCGCGCCTTTCTGAACGAAGCCCAAATCCTGTCGCAGCTACAGCACCCCAATATCCTGCGCATCCGGCATTCGTTTCAGGAAAACGATACCGCCTACATGGCGCTGGAATACATTCGCGGCCATGACCTTCTGGATATGATCGAGGATAAGGTTACCCTTAGCCCGCACCAGATTGTCCTTTTGACGCAAAAGCTTGTGTCAGCCCTGGCGCATGTCCATGACCGCAATCTGCTGCACTGCGATATCTCGCCAGACAACATCTGCATCCGCGCTGATGGCGAACCGGTCCTGATCGACTTCGGCTCGGCCCGCAAGATGGCTGACGGGATTGGCGAACGGAACAGCGGCTTCAGCATGGTGAAGGATGGCTACTCCCCGCCAGAGCTTTACGAAGCCAACGCCACGGTCACGCCCGGAAGCGATATCTACTCCCTCGGGGCCTCGCTTTACCACGCAATCACCGGGCACGCGCCGCTGGACAGCCAGTCGCGTCTTGCCGCTGTGTCCGACGGGCGGCCTGATCCGGTGCCTTCGCTTGCGGCCACCGTCACGGGCTATCCGCGCGGGTTTCTTGCCGCCATCGACAAGGCGCTTGCCCTGCGGCAAGCCGACCGTCACGCCTCGGCGCAAGACTGGCAGCGCGCCCTTGCAGAGCCTGCAGTTGAAACCGCCACGCGGAACGTCGCCCTTCTGCGCCGCGTGGTGGTAAAGCCGCAGTCCGCGGTCATCCCAGCGCCCAAGCCAGCGCCAACCGCCCTGCGGGCTGACGGGACGCCCCGGGTCCAGTTCCGCTATCCGCCTTCACAGGCCCGCGTCCAGACGGCCTGACCGCCCGGCACGGTCAGGCCTGTCAGTACCGAAACGCGTAGCCAACGCTAAGATGGGCCGCGCCGATCGTGTCGCTGTCGATCTTTGGCGTGTTCCGCAGCCCCTCTGGGTCAGGAAACGTGACAACCCCGTTGCCGACGCCGCAAAGCCCCTCATAGCCAAGCTCAAAGGTCAGAAGCCCGCCGCTGACCCTGCCGTAAAGGCCGATCATCCGGTTGTTCGACCGGCTGGCTGTGGTCGAAAACAACTCGCCATCAAACAGCGCAAACGGCCCGACCGCGCGCAAAAGCGATGTCAGCTCCTGACGCGCGGTGCCGCCCTGCAGACCGGCGCTGAAGCGCCAGCCGTCCTGTCCCTGCCATTCCCGCCCGATCGACAGCATCCTGGTCTGGGTCTTGACCGTGGCATCGGCATACCAGCCCGCCGGCAGGTTCAAACCGTCGTCAAAGCTGCCCGGATAGGCCTCGCTCAGGTCGCCGATCTGGACCACCGCGCTTTCACCCTCACTGGTGCCCTAGGCAAGTCCAACACGCCCGCCAAGCCGAAATCCACGGCGCTGTGTCGGGAATGCTCCAGCGGTGCCTGCGCATGGCTTCCGGCTAAAAGGGAGAGGTCAACCCCTAGCGGCGCGGCGGGCCACGCTGCCGCCCACCGCTGCGGAACATCCTTAACGATTGATGACCGTCCACGCCCAAGTCATTGTCTTGAAATGCTTATCCCAGACTGTCCACCGTGGACACTCAGGCAGGAAGCGCTGCGCCGCTGCCCTGACGCTGGCCTTTGCGGCCGTCCCGCAGATAGCGGGCATAGCCAAGGTCCGCCGCCGCAATCTCGGTCCGCTGGCCGCTGACGATATCCGCCAGCACCCGGCCCGAGCCTGCCGCCATCGTCCAGCCCAAGGTGCCATGCCCGGTGTTCAGGAACAGGTTCTGGATCGGTGACCGCCCCACGATCGGCGTCCCGTCCGGCGTCATCGGCCGAAGGCCGCACCAGAACTGCGCCTTCGATTGATCCCCGGCCCCGCCGAACAGATCCTCGACCGAATGGGTCAGCGTCGCCTGCCGCTTGGGGGACAGGCTCATGTCAAACCCGGCAATCTCGGCCATCCCGCCGACGCGGATCCGGTCACCAAGCCGCGTGATGGCGATCTTGTGGGTCTCGTCCATCACCGTCGACACCGGCGCGCGGTCCGCATCCACCACGGGAACCGTGATCGAATAACCCTTCACCGGATAGACCGGCAGCTTGATCCCCAAAGGTGCCGCCAACATCGGCGAATAGGACCCCAGCGCCAGCACGAAACTATCCGCCACGACCCGCCCGGCTGAGGTGTGGACCGCCACGATCCGCCCGCCCTCAGCCTCCAGCCGGTCAATGCTGATGCCGTGCCGGAAGGTCACCCCCGCCGCCCGCGCCATGTCAGCCAGGCTTTGGGTGAACTTGAAGCAATCGCCCGTCTCATCCCCCGGCAGGCGCAACCCGCCCGCGATCTTGGCCTTCGCCGACGCAAGCCCCGGTTCCGCCGCCACGCACTGGTCAGCGTCCAGCACTTCGAACGGCACGCCATCCGCCTTCAGCACCGCAATATCCTTCGCGGCCGCGCCACCTGCTTTTCCGTCCGGAAGAGCTGCAGCGTGCCCTGCGTCCGCTCGTCGTAGGAAATCCCGGTTTCCGCCCGCAAGTCCATCAGGCAATCGCGCGAGTATTCCGCCAGCCGCACCATGCGGGATTTGTTCACCGCATAGGCATCCGCCGTGCAGTTCATCAGCATCCGCGCCATCCAGGACAGCCTCGCCCAGTCCAGCTTCGGCTGAAGGATCAGCGGCGCATGTTCCATGAACATCCATTTCAGCGCCTTGACCGGAATGCCCGGCGCCGCCCATGGGGACGAGTATCCGGGGCTGATCTCACCGGCATTGGCAAAGCTGGTTTCAAGCGCTGCGGCCGGCTGACGGTCGATCACCGTGACCTCATGCCCCGCCTTGGCCAGATACCAGGCCGAAGTTACCCCGATCACGCCCGCGCCCAGAACCACGACCTTCATCTTCGCCACCCCGATCAAACCTGTGTTGAAGTGAAGATACCTGCGTTCCTGTGGGATTTCTTGGTGATTCCGGGCGCCCATGGGGCAACGCCTGCAAGAAAATCGCACTAATTCACCAATTGGACGAAGATTACACCTTGCCCCTTCATATCCACCGCAGCTTTCTGCACTTCACGCCGCCTCACGCAACCGGCACGTCCTTGCGACTCTGGGCGCCATGGGGGTGCAATCGCGCCGCGCCACCGCTATATGGAGACCATGAACCGTCGTTTCGCCCTGCTGGCCCCGCTTGCCCTGCTTCTGCCGCTTCCCGCCGCGGCCGAGAAGATCGCCCTTGCCACTTTGTCAGACTATCTGAACGGTCTGACCACGGTTGAGACCAGCTTCACCCAGATCAATTCCGACGGCACGCTGTCGACGGGGACGCTTTACATTCACCGGCCGGACGGGTGCGGTTCGAATATGACCCGCCGGACCGCAGCCTTGTGATCGCTGGTGGCCAGCAGGTCGCGATCTTCGACGCCAAGTCGAACCAGCCGCCCGAGCAATACCCGCTGAAGCGTACGCCCTTGAACCTGATCCTTGGGCAGGACATCGACCTTGGCCGCGCCCGGATGGTGGTGGGTCATGAAGATGACGGCACGTCCACCCGCGTCCGTGCGCAAGACCCGGATGCCCCGGAATACGGCACGATCGAGCTTGTCTTCACCGCCAACCCGGTCGAGCTGCGTCAGTGGGTCATCACCGATGACCTTGGCGCGCAAACAACCGTCGTGCTGGGCGAGATGATCAAGGGCGGGCGCTTCGGCTCACGCCTGTTCGACATCACGGCAGAAACCGCCGTCCGCGGCAACTGACCGCCTAGCGGCAGTATTCCAGTTGCTGGCGGTACATCTCTGACCGCGCGCCCACTTTGGCTGCCACTTCAACCAGCCAGGGCTTGGCCAGGTAACTCTGGTTGGCATAGCCGGTGCGCCCTTCGTGATAGGCCAGATACTGCGCCTCGGCGTCGGTCTTGGCGATGCCCAGCGATTGGCTGGACTGGTCCATGTACCAGCCCATGAAATCGGTCGCATCCCCTATGTCGTCGCGTTTGGCCCGGCGGCCACCTGCGCTTTTCTGGTATTCTTCCCAGGTCCCGTTCAGTGCTTGGCTATATCCGTAGGCCGTGCTTTGCCGGCCCATCGGAATCACGCCCAAGGCAAAGGTATGCGGCGTGCGCGCGTTGCCGACGAATTTCGATTCCTGGTGGATCGTGGCCATCTGCACATGCACCGGGACGCCCCAGCGCCGCTCGGTCGCTTGCATGGCGCGCAGATACTGCGGCCGTTCGCGGACGATTGCGCAGGCATCGTCCAATTGTCGTGGCGCGGAATAGCTGCCGCCGCCCCCGCAAGACGCAAGGAACATCAACAACATCGCCGCACGGAGAAACCTGCTCATTTGCCCCTCGTGCCTTTTTTTCTTGGGCTGACAGTAGCGCAAAGCCCGTGCCGATGAAATGGGGAAGACCCGACCCGGCGTTCAGAAATCCGCGAGGCTTCGTCGCAGGTGGCTGCCAGACGGCCCCTTACTGTAGGCCTCAGGTTCACAGACTGTTTCCCTTGTCCCCGGCGTGGACTGGTGGACAAGGATTCCGCCTTGACGGTATAAACGCCCATGGGGACAGTTCGAATGCAGACAACCCGCGCCAAATATAGCCTTGGACAGGTGCTGCGACATCGCAAGCACCCGTTTCGTGGTGTCGTGTTCGATGTGGATGCCATCTTCTCCAACACGGAAGAATGGTACGACAATATTCCCGTCGACAGCCGCCCGTCCAAGGATCAGCCGTTCTACCACCTGTTGGCCGAGAACGACCAAAGCTACTACGTGGCCTACGTGTCGGAACAGAACCTGGTCCCCGATGAAACCGGTGAGCCGGTGGATCACCCTGACCTCTCTGATCTCTTTGGCGATTTTGAGGATGGGCGCTACCCGCTTGGCTTCCAGCTGAATTAAGCCTGAAAGCCGGGGATTCGGTTACGTGTTGCTAACCCTTTGGTTTTAGCCTGCGGGGAAACCATGAAGGGAACCCCGTGATGCAGTTGCAAACCCAGACCCGGCCCAAGCTGCTGTCTGTCCTGGTGATGGAAGACAGGATCGATGCCGCCAGCGCCATCCAGTTCAAGGAAAAGATGCGTGACCTTACCCAGTCGGGCGAACCGCGCGTCGTTCTGGATCTGGCGCGCGTGCAGTTTCTTGACTCCAGCGGTCTTGGTGCCATCGTGGCGGTGAAAAAGCTGCTCGGCCCCGATCGCGCGCTTGAGCTTTCAAGCCTGACGCCGACCGTGGAAAAGGTGTTTCGTCTGACGCGCATGGATTCGATCTTCACCATCCATCCGACCCATGCCGCGGCGCTTTCGCATGTCGCCAGCGCCTGATCTCGCTGGCGCCGGAACAAGCCACTCCTTTGTTCTGGCCAGTGATCCCCTTGCCGTTCGGACCGGCCTTGCCAAGATCGCAGCGGCGCAGCCCTTGTCGCAACTGACCGCTGATCAACGCGGCACGGTTGAGGTTGTCTTGGCCGAAGTGCTGAACAACGTCGCCAAACACGCCTATGCGGGCGGGCCGGGGCAGATTTCCGTCTCGCTCCGGCTTCTTGGGGCGGGGCTTGCCTGCCAGATCACTGACAGCGGCGTGGCCATGCCCGGCAACCAGCTGCCTGCTGGGGGCCTTCCCGGGCGGGGCGCCGATCCTGCATCCAGCTATGCCGACCACTCCCTGTCCGATCTGCCAGAAGGCGGGTTCGGCTGGCATCTCATCCGCCAGCTGACCGAAGGGCTGCACTATGCCCGTGTCGGCGGTCAGAACAAGCTCAGCTTCACCATCCCGCTTTAGTCGGTCAGGCAGGCCCGCCGCTTTCCCGTACTCTGTCCCACTTGGCCCAATACGGCACCGCCAGTCAGGGCAGCATTGCAGCCCCTTGGCATTGCCGCGCCCGGGCAATAGCTTGGCCCCAACATCGGGGGCCTTAATGCGCGATCTTCATCTACCCGGCCGCTCTGCCGTCTATGCGCAGAACGGCCTTTGTGCCACATCACATCCCATCGCGGCCCAGGTCGCGGTTGAGGTGCTGAAATCCGGGGGCAACGCCGCCGACGCCGCCATCGCCGGAGCCTTGGTCCTTGGCATAGCCGAACCGCAGATGACCGGGATTGGCGGCGATTGCTTCGTTCTTGTCAAACCCGCCGGCACGGAAGAGATCCTCGCCCTCAACGGCTCGGGCCGCGCGCCCCTTGGCCTCGACCCTGCCGCCCTGCGCGACAAAGGCCTGACCGCCATCCCCACCCAGGGGATCGAAGCCGTCACCCTCCCCGGCGCGGTGGATGCCTTCTGCCGCCTCAACGCCGACCACGGCCGCCTCCCCCTCGCGCAAATCCTCGCCCCCGCGATCCACTATGCCGAGGAAGGGATCCCCGTCGCCCCCCGCGTGGCCTTTGACTGGGCCGAAAGCCTGTCCTGCCTGCAAGGCGCTGCACGGGAGTTCTACAGCCTCAACGGCCAGGCCCCGCGCATCGGCCAGATCTTCCGCGCCCCACAGCAGGCTGAGGTGTTCCGCCGCATCGCCCGCGACGGCCGCGCCGGGTTCTATGAAGGTGAGGTGGCCGCGGACCTGATCACCTCGCTGCAGGCCCTGGGTGGCAGCCATACGCTGGACGATCTGGCCAGCACCGCCTGCGATTACACCACCCCTATCAGCGGCACCTACAGGGATGTCGAACTGGTCGAACACCCGCCAAACGGCCAGGGTGCCACAGCCATCCTTCTCCTCAACATCCTGAAACATTTCGACATTGCCGGGATGGACCCCACCGGCGCCCCCCGCGCGCATATTGAGGCCGAGGCCACGAAATTGGCCTATGACGCCCGCAACCGCTTCATCGCCGACCCCCAGCACATGTCCCGGCTGGGTCACATGCTCTCCGCCGACACGGCCGCACGCCTCGCCGCCCTGATCGATCCAAAGCGCGCCATGCCCAGCGCCGCCCCCCTGACAGAGGCTGTGCACAAGGACACGATCTACATCACCGTGGTAGACCGTGACCGCATGGCAGTCTCGCTGATCTATTCCATTTTCTGGGGCTTCGGGTCCGGCCTTGCCTCGACGAAGTTCGGGATCAACTTCCAGAACCGGGGCGCAGGTTTCACCCTTGCCGAAGGCCACCCGAATGAGGCTGGCCCCCGCAAGCGCCCGATGCACACCATCATCCCCGGCATGATCCGCCGCAATGGCCGCGTCATCATGCCCTTCGGTGTCATGGGCGGCGCTTACCAGTCCACCGGCCACGCGCGCTTTGTCTCGAACCTCACCGATTTCGCGATGGACCCGCAAACCGCCATCGACACCCCCCGCGCCTTCTCTGGCGTAGACGGGATGGAGGTTGAGCGGGGCTATTCCGACCAGGTCCGCGCCGATCTTGCCGCGATGGGCCACCCCGTCATCATCCCCGACACGCCCATCGGCGGCGCTCAGGCCATCCTTCTGCAGGATGACATCCTGATCGGGGCCTCTGACCCGCGAAAGGACGGCTGCGCCCTTGGCTACTGACATTGATTACCCGGCCATCACCGCCGCCATCCGCGCCCTGACGCAAGGTGAGGCGGACACCGTCGCCCTTATGGCCACCGTTGTCTGCGAAATCCATCACGCCCACCCGTGCTGCGACTGGACGGGCTTTTACCGCGTGGTGGCACCGGAACTCCTGAAGATCGGCCCCTACCAGGGTGGCCACGGTTGTCTGGTCATCCCGTTTTCGCGTGGCGTCTGTGGTGCCGCCGCCCGCACCGGCCAGATCCAGAACGTCCCGGATGTTGAGGCGTTTCCCGGCCACATCGCCTGCTCGTCCTCGACGAAATCCGAATTGGTCCTGCCGGTCTGGAACGGTCAAGGCAAACTCCTCGGCGTCCTTGACCTTGACAGCGACACCCCCGCCGCTTTCACAGCCGAAGATGAGGCCTGGCTTGTTCCCCTTCTCGCCGAAGTGTTCCACGATGCGATCTGACTAATTTAACTTAAACTGTCATTCTTTCTGCCCAAATATCCCACGGGGGTCCGGGGGTGTGAAACCCCCGGCGGCCAGCCACAGGAACAACGCAATGACCGACATCTCCCTTCTTGACGGCGGCATGGGCCAGGAACTGGTGGCCCGGTCGGGTGATGACCCGACGCCGCTTTGGGCCACCCGCGTCATGCTCGACCATCCCGGCATGGTCCGCGACATCCACGCTGACTATTTCGCCGCCGGGGCCACTATCGCCACCACTAACACCTATGCCATCCACCATGACCGGCTTCAGCTTGCCGGTCTTGACCACATGTTCCACGCCCTCCACCTGCGCGCCTTGGCCGAGGCGCATGAGGCCCGGGCCGCCTCTCCCGGCAGCCGCATCGCAGGCTCGCTTGGCCCATTGCAGGCCAGCTACCGGCCTGACCTCACCGAACCCCTGGCCAAGGCCGCCCCGAAATACGCCGAGATTGCCCGTATCCTTGGTCCCCATGTCGATCTGATCCTGATCGAAACCGCCGCCTCGGTCGAGGCCGCCGAAGGTGCCGTGATCGGAGCGCTGGCTGCGGGGAAACCCGTCTGGCTTTCGGTCTCGGTCGATGACCGCGACGGCACGCGTCTGCGCTCCGGTGAACCCGTGGCGGACCTCAAGCGCCTGTTGCAGCACCCCATCGCCGCCCTCCTCGCCAACTGTTCGGTGCCCGAGGCGATGGCCGATGCGATGGCCACGTTGAAACCCTTGGGCAAGCCTTTCGGCGCCTATGCGAACGGCTTCACCCATATCTCCGGCAACTTCCTGAAAGACGCGCCGACAGTGAAGGAACTTACCCACCGCCACGACCTTACGGCCGAAAAATACGGTGATTTCGCAATGGCTTGGGTAGACATGGGCGCCACTATTGTCGGCGGCTGCTGTGAAGTGGGCCCCGCCCACATCCGCCACCTGCGCGAACGGCTGACCGCCGCAGGCCACCGCATTGTCTAGCTTTCGCAGGCCCGGGCCCACCGGTTCCGGCCCCTCGCTGATTCCGGATTTCGCCTATGATCCGCCCAACACGCCGCTGCAGTTCCTTCATGAGGACGCGCAGCTTCTGGTCATGGACAAACCTGCCGGCCTCCTCTCTGTCCCTGGCAAGCTGGAGAACCGGCAGGATTGCCTCCTCACCCGCCTGCAAGCCGCCCGCTGGGATGCTCTCCTCGTCCATCGCCTCGACTGTGACACGTCCGGCGTGATCCTCTTCGCCCGCACCAAACAGGCGCAGGGGTTTCTGGGGCAGGAATTCGAACACCGCCGCGCGCAAAAGACCTATATCGCCCGGCTGCAGGGCGTCATGGCCGAAGATAGCGGCACGGTTGACCTTCCCATCGGCAGCGACTGGGACTACCGCCCCCGCCAGAAGGTCACCCCCGACGGCAGGCCCGCCCAGACCGACTGGCAGGTGATCGGCCGTACCGATACCGAAACCCGCGTCCGTCTGACCCCCCATACCGGGCGCAGCCACCAGCTCCGCGTCCACATGCTGGCGCTTGGCCATCCCATCCTGGGCGATCAGATATATGCGCCCGAATCCTGCGCGCTGCACCCCCGCCTGATGCTGCATGCCGAGACTTTGTCCCTCCACCACCCCACAACCGGTGAGCGTGTCAGCTTCACGTCCCCGGCACCCTTCTGAATTTCGCACATCCTTCATGATTTCGGTGCTTAACTCCCGGCAAAAGCCAGTGAGGCACCCATGCTTGCGACGATCTTCACCTTCCGCTACGCCCTGGTCACCTGGCCCGCGATCCTTGCCTTCGCAGCCCTGGCGCTGATCGCCGTCTTCCCCGGGCAAACCTGGTGGCTTTTGCCATTCGCCGCGCTCTGCCTCGCGCTGGTGGCCATCGGCGCGCATGACCTGACGCAAACCCGCCACGCTGTCCTGCGCAATTACCCTGTCGCCGCCCACCTGCGCTTCCTCTTGGAATCCATCCGGCCCGAGATGCGGCAGTATTTCTTTGAAGGCGACAAGGACGGTGCCCCCTTCCCCCGCGACAAGCGCGCCATCGTCTACCAGCGCGCCAAGCGTGACCTCGACAAGCGCCCCTTCGGCACGATGTATGATGTCTACCAGGAACAATACGAATGGCTCCACCACTCCATCGCGCCGCAACCGACCCTGCCCCATGACGCGATGCGCACGGTGGTCGGGGCGGGGACAAAGCAGCCCTATTCCGCCAGCCTTCTGAACATCTCAGCGATGAGCTACGGGGCCCTGTCCGCCACCGCCATCCGCGCGTTGAACAAGGGTGCGCAGGCGGGCGGGTTCTTCCATGACACCGGCGAAGGCGGCGTGTCGCCCTATCACCGCGAACATGGCGGGGATCTCGTTTGGGAAATCGGCTCAGGCTACTTTGGTGCGCGGGCGGTGGACGGGACCTTCGACCCCGCGAAATTCGCCGATACTGCCGCCGACCCCCAGATCAAGATGGTGGAACTGAAACTGTCGCAAGGCGCCAAGCCCGGCCATGGCGGCGTGCTGCCGGGGGCCAAGGTCACTGAAGAAATCGCGCTGATCCGCGGCGTGCCGATGGGTCAGGACTGCAACTCACCCGCCCACCATTCCTGCTTTTCCACGCCCACCGGCCTTCTGGAACACATCGCCCTGATGCGCGAGCTTTCGGGCGGCAAGCCTGCCGGGTTCAAGCTTTGCATCGGTCACCCGTGGGAGTTCATGGCAATCTGCAAGGCGATGCTGGCCACCGGCATCACGCCGGATTTCATCGTTGTTGACGGCAAGGAAGGCGGCACCGGCGCTGCCCCCCTGGAATTCATGGACCATGTCGGCATGCCGCTGCGCGATGGGCTTTCGCTGGTTCATAACGCGCTTGTGGGCATCGGGATGCGCGACCGGGTCCGCATTGGCGCGTCGGGCAAGATCACCTCGGCTTTCGACATGGCGCGTGTGCTGGCGTTGGGCGCGGATTGGTGCAATGCCGCGCGCGGCTTCATGTTCGCGGTCGGCTGCATTCAGGCGCAGTCCTGCCATACTGGCGCATGCCCCACCGGGGTTGCGACGCAAGACCCCCTGCGCCAGCGCGCCATCGTGGTGCCGGACAAAGCCGAACGGGTGGCCAGTTTCCACCGCAACACCCTGCATGCCTTGGCGGAGCTTGTGGCCGCCGCAGGCCTGGCGCAGCCCTCGGACCTCAGGCCGCACCACTTTTTGCGCCGCGCGTCTTCGGACAAGGTGATTTCACTGGCCGACCAGTATGAGCAGTTGCAGCCGGGCCAGTTGATCGCCGACCCGGCCTCATCCCCCCGCTTTGCCGAAGCCTGGGCCTTGGCCCGCGCTGACAGCTTTGCCCGCAGCGCCTGATTATTCGGCCGCGATGTCCTGCGATCCGTCCCAGCCAGAGATGGCCTTGACCTCAAGGAATTCCTCAATCCCCCAGACCCCGCCTTCCCGGGCGCGGCCGGATGATTTGACCCCGCCAAACGGCGCCCCGGCACCGCGCGACTTGCCGTTCATCTCGACCATCCCGGCGCGCAACTGCCGCGCCAGCGCCACCACGCGGTCGAGTTCTTCTTGCCAACGCATTCCGCTTGGTGTGCCATTAGAATCCAGTACAAAGGGCGACGGATTCTCGTATTGCGCGGATGGGAAGTTGATGCGCAGCTGCAACTCTTCAGGTAAACGGAAGTTTTGAACCGTTGTTACCGTATCATTTTTTCCAAAATAACCAGTGGATGTATCGAAGAAAATACTCGCTGGACTGAGCCGTGAAGCGCAGAGGTGTTTCTTTGGGAACAATCATCGTG
>JAAUPC010000050.1 GCA_012036325.1 Paracoccaceae bacterium | reverse complement strand
GATCTTGCCCGCAGTCGCGGCTTCCCGCCGATGCCGGGCTTTCCTGGCTGCGGGGGGTGGCCGACCCGGCCGATGACTTGCGGATGCCGATCGAAGGGCCCATTTCAATCCTTGCGCGACGGTCCGGCAGACCTGCACCGCGCGGCCCTTGCGCTGGCAAAATCCGCGCACTTGTTGCCCGCCGTGCTGGTGGTGCCGGTCACCCACCCGCTGCAACTGGCGCAGGACAGCGGGCTGACCCTGCTGGCGCTGGACGACATCACCCCGGTTCTGGCCGCCCTTTCCCCGCTGGCGGAGGTGGTGTCAGCCCGTGTGCCCATGGTCGCCTCCAACGCCGGGCGGGTGCATATCTTCCGCCCTGATGACGGGGGTGAGGACCACTACGCGATTGAAATCGGGCAGCCTGACCGCGCGAAACCGGTTCTGGCGCGGCTTCATTCGGCCTGTTTCACCGGCGATGTGCTGGGGTCCTTGAAATGCGACTGCGGCCCGCAACTGCGTGCGGCTTTGGCGCAGATGGGGGCGGAAGGGGCGGGGGTCCTCCTCTACCTTAACCAGGAAGGGCGCGGCATCGGCCTTGCCAACAAGATGCGCGCCTACAGCTTGCAGGATCAGGGTTTTGACACGGTTGAGGCGAACCATCGCCTGGGGTTTGAGGATGATGAGCGTGACTTCCGCATCGGCGCGGACATGCTGCGCAAGATGGGCTTTTCCGCCGTGCGCCTGATGACGAACAACCCCAAGAAACTGGCGATGATGGAAGGCTGCGGGTTGCAGGTCACCGAACGTGTGCCCCTGCATGTTGGTGAGACGGCAGAGAACCGCGCCTACCTGGCTACCAAGGCCGCGAAATCGGGGCATCTGCTGTGAAGCGGCAAGACCTGGTCGTCACCCCCATGGGTGTCCGCTTCATGGGCCGCCGCTTCCCCTGCACGGTCGGTCGCAGCGGGATCATCGCCGGAAAGGACAAGCGTGAGGGTGACGGGGCCACCCCGGCGGGGGTGCATACTCTGGTTGGTATGCTCTACCGCCCGGATAGGATCGCGCAGCCAGCCGATTGGGCGCTGCCGATCGGGCCGCAGGATCTGTGGTCGGATGATCCACGGGATGAGGATTACAACCTGATGGTCCGCGCGCCGCACGGCTTTCGCCATGAACGCCTGCGGCGGGCTGACCCGATGTATGACCTGGTGATCCTGACCAACTGGAACTGGCCCCATGCTGACCCCGGTCGCGGCTCTGCCATCTTCATCCACCAATGGCGCCGCCCGGGGGCACCCACGGCGGGCTGCGTCGCCATGTCGAGGGCCGCCCTGCACTGGATTGCCCCGCGCATCACCTATCAGACCCGGCTGGTGATCCGCACCTGACCTGTCCTCCTGCCCCCGGACCCTTCAAAGGGTCCGGTCCGATTTCTTCGAAGAAATCGGCGCGGCGGCATCTGTTCTCCCCCTTCCCAAACCGCTTTGGACACCCTAACCTGCGCCCGAGCAGGGGGAGGATGACCATGGCCCGAACGCCGTCCGGCACGGATGACGATATCTTCGATTTGCGGCTCGCCCGGTCCGCCCCTGATCTCTTCCCGATGCTTGAGGCGATTTATGGCCCGCATCCCAGCTACCCCACCTTCCGCGACAAGCTGGTGAAGGCCCTGCGTAAAGGCTGGGCCGACCGCCCCGCCGACCTGCGCCGCCTTGATCTTGCCCGCGACCTTGAGCCCGACTGGTTCCAGCGTCCGCGACTGGCAGGCTATGTCTTCTACATCGACCGCTTCAACGGCACGCTGCAAGGCATCCTCGACAAGCTGGATTACCTTGAGGATCTTGGCATCACTTACGTCCACCTGATGCCGTGCCTGAAACCGCGTCCAGGTGACAGCGACGGCGGCTATTCGGTGATGGACTACCGCCAGATCAACCCCGCCTTCGGCACCATGGCGGATTTTGAGGCCGTCAGCGCCGCCCTCCGCGCCCGGGGGATTTCCCTGTGCGTTGACCTTGTGCTGAACCACACCGCCAAGGAGCACCCTTGGGCGCAGAAGGCAGCGAAGGGGGACACGGCCTATCAGGACTACTACCTGATGTTCGACACGCCCGACCTGCCGCAGGCCTATTCCCGCACGCTGGTCGAGGTGTTTCCCAACGACGCCCCCGGCAATTTCACCCATTACCCGCAGTTCGGGAAATGGGTCTGGACCACCTTCAACGAACACCAGTGGGATCTGAACTGGGCCAACCCGGCGGTGTTTCTTGAGATTGTCGAAGTGATGCTGTTCCTTGCGAACAAGGGCGTAGATGTGCTGCGGCTGGATGCCGTGGCCTTCATGTGGAAGCGAATGGGCACCCGCTGCCAGTCGGAGCCTGAGGTTCACATGCTCTTGCAAGCCCTGCGCGCCTGCAGCCGCATCGCCTCTGCCGCCGTCCTGCACCTGGCCGAGGCGATTGTCGCGCCCGCCGAGATGCTGCCCTACCTTGGGCGCGGGCGGCATGACGGGAAGGTCGCGAACCTTGCATACCACAACAGCCTGATGGTGCAGTTCTGGTCCGCCCTTGCCACCCGCGACACCCGCCTGATGACGCATGTGCTGGGGACGCACTTCCCCGACCGGCTGACCAACGCGACCTATGCCACCTATATCCGCTGCCATGACGATATCGGCTGGGCGATCACCGATGACGATGCCCGCGCCGTTGGTGCCTCGGGTCAGGGCCACCGCAACTTCCTGTCGGATTTCTATGAGGGCAGCTTTCCCGGCAGCTTCTCGACCGGGGCCCTTTTCCAGTTCAACGAGGCGACGGGTGACAAGCGCATTTCCGGCAGCTTTGCCTCGCTGGCAGGGCTGGAGCAGGCCGAAGAGGCGCGCGATGTGGCAGGCGTGGAAATGGCCGTGCAGCGCATCCTGCTGGGTCACGCGCTGATCGCGGCCTGGGGCGGCATCCCCCTGATCTACATGGGGGATGAGCTGGCCCTGCCCAATGACCACGGCTATCTGAACGTCCCCGACCACGCCCATGACAGCCGCTGGATCCACCGCCCGCGCATGGACTGGGCCCGCGCCGAGGCCCGCCATTCCGGTGACACCCCCGCCGCCCGCGTGTTCTGGGGCACCAAGCAGATCCTCGCCCGCCGCGCCGCGACACCTGCGCTGCACGCCGCCGTGCCGATCCGTGTCGTGCATGCCGGCAATGACGCCGTGCTGGCCTTCCAGCGCCTTGCACCGACCGGCACGCTGCTGGGCCTCTTCAACTTCACCGAACGCTGGCAGCACATCGGCGAAGCGGAAGCCCGCGCGCTTGGCGTCACGACGATGCATGACGCGCTGTCGGATCAACCGGTTGAAACACATGCCGGCCAGATCGTCCTGCCGCCCTATGCCCGCGTCTGGCTGACTTGACCCCGATTTCTTAAAAGAAATCGGACCGGAGCCTTCGAAGGCTCCGATGCGGAGTTTTTGAAAACTCCGCTTACGCCATCCGGAAATGCTGACTGGACGGCCTCTGACTGTCGCGGCATGCTTGCTCCGGAACAACAAGAAGGGTGCCGCATGGCGCTGACACGACGGGCGGCGCTGTTTGGGGCCGGGGCTGCGGTGGGTGTGGCGGGCAGCCGCTGGATGGGGGCATCAAACCCTTCGCTCGACGGGGTCGCGATCATCACACCTACGGGCAGTGAAGGGACGCTGAACGACGCCTCGCTTCTGTCGGAAACGCCGATCTTCAAGCATGTCATCGTGGATGAACCCCTTGCCGACGGCATGATCGCCGCCCTGCGGGCCGAGTTGAAGGCGGCCGAGGCTGACGGGCGCCCGGTCAATGTCTCGGCCGCCCGGCATTCGATGGGGGGGCAGTCGATCCCCCGCGACGGGCATGCCATCACGTTGAACACCGGTGTCATCAGCTTTGCGCCGGGGACCGAGGTCTATTCAGCCTTGGCTGGCGCCCGCTGGCACCAGGTGATTGCAGCGCTGGACCCGTTTGGCCTGTCGCCAAAGGTCATGCAATCCAACGCGGATTTCGGCATAGCCTCAACCTTTTCCGTCGGCGCGCATGGCTGGCCGATGCCCTTTGGCCCAATGGGCTCCACCGTGCGCAGCGTGCAGATGCTGCTGGCCGACGGCAGTCTTGTCACTGCCTCACGTAGTGAAAACGCTGACCTCTTCTCTGCCGCGATGGGCGGCTACGGCCTGATTGGCCTGATCACGGAACTGGAAGTTGAGGCAGTTCCGAACCAGCTTCTGGAACCAACCTTCCAGACCCTGCCCGCTGCCGAGTTCGCCGCCGCCTTTACCGCCGTCGCCGATGGGTCCACCCCCATGGCCTACGGCCGCCTGAACATCGACCGCGAGGGGTTCTTTGACGACGCGATGCTCGTCACCTACCGCCCGATCCCGGGTGAAATCCCCCCGGCCAGCGGCTCGGGTTTCCTGTCCAAAGTCTCGCGGTCGATCTTCCGGGCGCAGCCGGGCAACGAGTGGGTGAAACGCCGCCGCTGGGGGATTGAAACCGGCATTGGCGCGATGCTGGCCGGGGCCTCCAGCCGGTCAAGCCTGATGAACGAACCGGTCATCACGCTGGATGACCGCGACCCCACGCGCACCGATATCCTGCACGAATACTTCGTCGCCCCCGACCGCTTTGGTGACTTCATCGCCGCCGCGAAAGCGATCATCCCCGGCAGCTATCAGGAGCTGCTCAACATCACCCTCCGCTACGTGGCCCAAGACCCCATGGCGCTGCTGTCCTACGCCCCGAACGGCCCCCGCATCGCCTCGGTCCTCCTCTTCAGCCAGGAAATGACCGCGCGGGCCGAGGCGGACATGGCCCGCATGACGCAAGAAATGATCGAGGCTGTTCTGGCCATCGGCGGCAGCTACTACCTGCCCTACCGGCTGCACGCGACGCAGGACCAGTTCCTGCGCTGCTACCCCCGCGCGACCGACCTTGTGGCGCTGAAACGTCAGATCGACCCCGGGCTGCGCTTCCGCAACGCGCTGTGGGACACTTATATGGGACAGCTTTGAATGACCCTGCACCGCAGAACCGCTTTCGCCTATGCCGTGATCCTCGCGCTCGTCGCCAGCCTGAATTACCTGCCAATTCCCGGGTTGGTAGACGCGGAAGGCCGCACGTTTGGCATCTTCGCGCTGGATATCTTTGACGACGCGCTCCACCTTGCCTCCGCCCTTTGGGCGCTGGCAGCTGCGGTGATCTCAACCCGCGCGTCGAAGATGTTCCTGATCCTGTTCGGCACGCTTTACTTCCTTGACGGGCTTCTGGGCTGCTTTGCCGGGTCAGGCTTCCTTGATCTTGGCATCTTCACCTGGGGGTGGCTGGATATCCCGGTCACGCTGAAAATCCTGTCCTCACTCCCGCACCTCATCCTCGGCGGCATCGCCCTTGGCGTGGGATTCCGGCGGTGAGGGGCCTTTTCCGCCTGATCCGTCGCCTGATCCTGTTGGTCGTGGCGCTGATCCTGGGCCTCCTCTCCCCCGTCGCCTATGTTGAGGTGATGTGCCGCCCTGCAGGCGAGGTGGTCGCCCATACCCCGCTGGTCGGCCTGGACTGGCAGCGGCCTGAGGGGCGCACGCTTTTGACCTACCCTGAATGGCACATTGTCCACGCCTATGCCGACTATGCCGAGGTGATCCGCACGGGTGACCCGCATGACTACGGCTTCCTTTCCGCCATCGGCGGCTTCTGGTCCTCAACCTGCGCGCTTTCGCAAGCCTCCGGTCCGCATGGCGGCTTTCCGTGGGAGACGAAGCAGATGGTCTACACCATCGGCGTCAGCTTCACGGCGGAACTTCTGGCCAAGGCCGCTTATGAGGAAACCGTGGGCCGGGTCTTCTCCCTTCTGCGCGGCAATACCCGCGCACCGCTGATGATCTGTCGGCGACCCAGGCGGCAGACTATGCGGTATTCCTCCAGCAAACCCCTTGGTACAAATGGGATTTCACCCGTGACGCCGCCACGCTGGATACCGCCGCCACCCCCGCCCTGCGCGACCGGGAACGCCGCCTTGCCCTTGGCCTCGAATACCGGGCCAAAGCCGCCTATGCACGCGTGATCGAAGCCGCCGTCGCCGCCGTCGGGGCCGATCAACTGCGCTTGCGTGCCGTGGTCAGCGGGCTGAACAGTAACGCGCTGGCCGCCCTGCCCGACGTGCAGGTGATCGAAACCCTGCCCGAAGGCATTGTGATCGAGGCCTCCCGCTACCGCGTCTTCACCCGCTTGGCCGAAACGATCATCGCCAGCGGGGGCGAATTCGTGGAAATCGCCGGGAACGATGACATCCTCTTCACCACCATCACCGACAGCCCTGATCCGGGCGCGCTTTTTTCCTTTCCCCGGCAGGGCAACCCCGGCTACCGCAATCTGATGCTGATCCCGATGGCCCGGCTTGGCCAGACGCTACGCACCCTGCCGCCGGGCGCGCTAGAGCATATCCATGACTATTGACGCCCGCTGGCTGGCCGCCGTGCCATTGGTCCTGATCGGCTGGATCGGCACGCTGGCGCTGGTCATGCGACTGGGGGGTGAGGCTCCGGCGGCCCTGGTGATGTTTCCACCTGAGGGCTTCATCCGCCAGCTGCCAGAGGGTGTTTCCGTCGTCAGCGCCGGGCCGGTCAGCGTCACCTTGCGCGGGGATGAGGGGTTGGTGGCCACGCTCTACCGTCTTGGCGCACCCTTGGTGCTGCCGGCGGGGCTGACCGGCTGCCTGCCTCAGATTGGGCCTCAGACCGGATAACTGCGCGCGCCGAAAATCGCGCTACCGACGCGGATATGGGTCGCGCCATGCGCCACGGCGGCCTCAAAATCCCCGCTCATCCCCATCGACAGGCCGGTCAGGCCATGGTCAGCGGCCATCCGGGCCAGCATGGCGAAATGGGGGCCTGTGTCCTCACCTTCCGGCGGGATGCACATCAGGCCGGAAGGTGACAGGTCCAGTGCGCGGCAGTCCTTCAGGAAACCTTCCAGATCGCCGGGCAGGACGCCCGCCTTCTGCGGCTCTTCCCCCGTGTTCACCTGCACGAAGAGCTGCGGACACGCCCCCCGCGCCTGCGCCAGGCTTGCCAGCTTCTGCGCCAGCGAGGGGCGGTCCAGCGTGTGAATCGCGTCAAACAGGTCCACCGCCAGCTTGGCCTTGTTGGTCTGCAACGGGCCGATCATGTGCACCGCGACCGGGCCGAACCTGTCCCGCAGGTCGGGCCACTTCCCCGCGGCCTCTTGCACGTAATTCTCGCCAAAGATCCGATGGCCCGCTTCCAGCACCGCTTCAACCCGGTCCAGCGGCTGAACCTTCGACACGGCGATCAGGGTGACGGACCCCTGCGCCCGCCCGGCGGCCCGCTCTGCCGCGTGCAGCCGTTCGGTGATGTCGAGAAGTCCCATGCTGCGGCCCCCTGTTGCGGTCACGTCAGACCCTAGCGGCCAGCGCGCAAAAGGAAAGGGCGGGCACCCTGGCCCGCCCCGATGAACTGCCGTCCGACCGGATCAGAAGTCGAAGGACACACCCAGATCCATCGCGTCCTGGCCGGTGCTGTTGTCCTTGACATAGCCGCCGATCACTGACGCACCGCCGCCCAGATCATAGCTTGCGCCCAGACCGTAGCGGTCGCTGCTGTCGAACCCCTGCTGCGCGAAACCCGTCAGCGTCAGCGAACCGACCGCGTAATCCAGCGACACCGCCAGCTGCCCGCCATCGCCCGCATCCTGCGTATCGCCATAGACCAGTTTCCCGGTCACCGGACCCGCGATGAACGACCCGCCGATCAGCACCTGCGAAAAGCCCGTCTCAACGTCTTCATAGCCCAGCGACACGCTGTAAAGGTCCGTCGCGAACTTCAGACCGACGGCATAGCGTTCGGTATCGGCCAGCGGATCGACCATCGACACATAGCCGGTGAAAGCCCCGCGCGAATATTCGTAGGACAGCCGCGGCGTGGCTGGTTCATCCCCTTCGGCGTTGTAGACCACCTCGTTCAGGTTCCCAAGCTCAGTCAGACCGACCGTGGACACCTGCCCAACGGCCTGTTCCGCTGCGCTGTCGATGTCGCCCATCGTCAGCTTGCCGAAAGCGCCAGCAATATAGACCTCGCCCGCGTCGCCGATGTTCGCGGCTTCCGCGTCATTCATCCGGAACTCAGCCCCAAAGCTGATGCCGCCATCGGTGATCCCGGTCAGCGTGAACTTGACCCGCGCACGGCTGGTGAATCCGGTGTTGTCCGCGCCGAAGTCATCAATCACCCCCATGCGCGCATCACCCGAAAGCGTGACGTCCGCAGCGGCAAGACCGGCGGTCAGGACAAGGATGGCGGTTGAGGCAAGCAGTTTCTGCACGGTTCTACCCTAGGGTTACACAATCCCTTGCATGATCCCAGATTGCCGCCCCTCTGCAACTCTGTTTCATGCGGTTCGCGCAAACTCATTCCCGGTTGTGTCGGGCATGTCACGCAACCGCGCGGCCTAAATGAAAAAGAGCGGACGCAAGGCCCGCTCTTTCCCAAATCATGATCGCAACGGATCAGAACGAGAAGGACACACCCAGGTCAACCGCGCTGGTGTCAGCAGTCTGGTTCTTTACGTAGCCGCCAACAACCTTGGCACCACCGCCAAGATCGTAAGAAGCGCCGATGCCGTAGGCTTCTGCCGATCCACTGGTAATGTCGCTGGGCAGGTTAGACAGCTCGCTGTCGTCAGCGTAGAACGCCGTCGCAGAAAGCGCATCAGCCGTATAGGTCAGCGACAGGGCATACTGGTCCGCTGTTACACCCAGCGAGTCGGCCTGACCGTAGATCGCCTTAGCCGTCACGGCCCCGAACGTGCCAGTCACGCCAAGCATGACGTTGTCGATGTCCGACGGCGAACCATCCTGGTCATTGTTGTTTTCGTAGGCAGCGGCGACCGAAATGTTGCCAAACGTGTACTTGGCACCAACCGCAACAGCGAGGTCCAGGTCGTCAGACGGGTTGGTCGACGACAGGAACAGACTCAGATCACCGGCCGAGTAGGTATACAGGGCCGACGGATCCACGGTTTCGTTGCTCTCAAAGATGTCGCCATCACCATTGAAGTCGCTGCCACCGTTGGACAGAGGTAGGTTACTTCGTTCAGATCGCCAAGGCCGGTCAGGCCCACGCCATCGACATGGCCAAGCGCTGCGTTCGCCGCGCCGTCCACGTCGCCCATGCTCAGCGTGCCGAAGCCGCCCGAGATGAAGACGGAACCAGCAGTGCCTGCGTTCGCGCCAGCAGCATTGTCCGCCCGGAACGACGCACCGAAGGACAGGCCGCCATCGGTTTCGCCCGACAGGGTGAATTCCACCCGCGCGCGGCTGGTAAAGCCGGTGTTGTCCGCGCAGGAGTTAACAAGGTCTTAACGAACCTGCGACGCATCTGATTGCGGCGATGTGACCCCGCAGCAACATGCCCTTGCACGCAAATGAAAAAGAGCGGGCACAAGGCCCGCTCTTTCCCAAGTCCAGATCCCGAAGGATTAGAACGAGAAGGACACACCGAGGTCAACAGCGCTGGTGTCAGCGGTGTCGTTCTTGGCGTAGCCGCCAACAACCTTGGCGCCGCCGCCGAGGTCGTAGGAAGCACCCAGACCGTAGGCTTTGCCCGAACCGCCCAGACCAACGAAGTCTTCTTCGTCGGTGTAGAAAGCGGTGACGGACAGCGCGTCAGCGGAGTAGGTCGCCGACAAGTGGTACTGGTCAGCGTCAACAGCACCAACCGAAGCCTGGCCGTAGTTGGCTTTCAGCGAGATCGCGCCGAAGGTTGCCGAAGCGCCCAGGATGATGTGGCTGACGTCGCCGTCTGCATCTTCGTAGCCCAGAGCGACGGTGTAAGCGTCGGTCGCGTACTTCACACCCAGAGCGAGGGTCGAGTCGAGGTCGGTGCCGAGGGCGCCCTGGTTGTTGTCCGGGTTGGTGGCCGAGATGATCCCGGTGAACGCGCCCGACGAGTACTCGTAAGCAGCGGTCGGGTCCGAGCCGCCGTCGCCAGCGCCGAGGTACACAGCTTCGTTCAGGTCGGACAGGCCGGTGAGGCCAACGCCATCAACGTTGCCAACAACCTGCTGGGCAGCGCCGTCGATGTCGCCCATGGTCAGCTTGCCGAAAGCGCCCGAGATGAACACTTCGCCAGCGTCGCCCGAGTTGGCAGCGGAAGCGTTGTCAGCACGGAAGGTCGCGCCGAACGACAGGCCACCGTCGGTTTCGCCCGACAGGGTGAATACAACGCGGGCACGGCTGGTGAAGCCGGTGTTGTCAGCGCCGAAGTCATCGATGACACCCATGCGAGCCGAACCCGACAGGGTCACTTCAGCGGCAGCGAAGCCGGCGGTTGCCGCCAGGATGCTGGTCGCGAGAAGAACTTTTTTCATTTTTTCCCTCTTTCTTCAAGGTAAGCCCGCCGCAGGGGAATCCGCAGGGGAATGAAGGGTATTTCGCGCCAGACGTCCCTGATTGCAACGCCGACGGAACCCTCGCGGAAAAACGGCGGAAAGTTGGTGCAGCAAAGCCACAGGTGGGGAATCCCGTCGCGCACAGCCGGCGATCCCTGCGCCCCGTGTGTGTTGCTGCATCTTGAAACCACCGCCGATCCGGGCCGGATCGCGCCCGGATCACGCTGGAAAGCCCCATTCCGCGTGGTTTTTCGCAGTTTCCCTCGCGCGCGGGGGCGTTCCCTGTTCGGCAGGCAGCCCGCCGCAGGCTGGCGCGAAAGGCCTTGGCAGGCCCAAGACGTCGCGTTAGACAGCGGGACACGGGAACGATGGGTGGCTTGATGATCTTGCAGCAACTTGCACGGGTGGCACTGGCCACGGGGCTGTCCCTGTCGCTTGCGGCCTGTGGCGGCGGCGGGCTTTTCAACCGTGGCGGATCGATTCCCAGCGAAGAGCAACTGACCCGCAAGGAACGCGCCGATGCCCAGCGCGCCGCCAACCGCGCTGCCAACCCCGAGGAAGAGCAAGGCTCGACCATCTGGGATCTCTTCTCCAACGCCGATGACCCGAACACCACGGTCGAGGTGAACAAATACATCTGGCAGGCCAGCCTTGAGGTGCTGAACTTCCTGCCCGTCGAATCGGTTGACCCGTTCACCGGCGTCTTCACCACGGGCTTTGGCCGTCCGCCGGGCGGGGGCCGCGCCTACCGCGCCACCGTCTATGTCCAGGACCCCGCCCTTGATGCCCGCAGCCTGAAGGTCGCGCTGCAAAGCCAGGGCGGCGGCGCGGTCGCCCCGAAACCGTCCGCGCGATCGAGGATGCCATCCTGACCCGCGCCCGCCAGTTGCGCATCCGCGACAGCAACCTTTAAGCGTCCGGGATCTGGCCACAGACCGGGAAGGGGTGGACCTTTCCCGGCGCGCATGTGTAATTCCGCCCAGAATTCTGCCCCACATTCTGCCAAAAACCCCGCACGAGGCCCCAGATGTCGCGCTATGACCCCGCCGTGATCGAACCCCGCTGGCAAGAGGCCTGGGACAAAGCCGGGGCCTTCACCGCCAAGGCGGATGCGACGAAGCCCAAGTATTACGTGCTTGAGATGTTCCCCTACCCCTCGGGCCGCATCCACATGGGGCATGTCCGCAACTACACGATGGGCGACGTCGTGGCGCGCACCAAACTGGCGCAGGGTTACGCCGTCCTGCACCCGATGGGCTGGGACGCCTTCGGGATGCCCGCCGAAAACGCCGCGATGGAACGCGGCGGTCATCCCAAGGATTGGACCTACGGCAACATCGCCGACATGAAGGCGCAGATGAAGCCCCTGGGCCTGTCCATCGACTGGTCGCGCGAACTGGCAACCTGCGACCCGGAATATTACGGCCAGCAGCAGGCCATGTTCATCGACATGATGGAAGCCGGGTTGGTCTACCGCAAGGCCGCCGTGGTCAACTGGGACCCGGTCGACATGACCGTGCTGGCCAATGAACAGGTTATCGACGGCAAGGGCTGGCGGTCGGGTGCTGCGGTCGAACGGCGGGAACTCACCCAGTGGTTCTTCAAGATCAGCGATTACTCGGAAGAATTGCTTTCAGCTTTGGACGGCCTGACCAACTGGCCCGAAAAAGTGCGCCTGATGCAGGCGAACTGGATCGGCAAGTCGCGCGGTCTGCAGTTTGCTTTCGACACGGTCGGCGCGCCTGCGGGTTTTGACCGGCTGGAGGTCTACACCACCCGCCCCGACACGCTGATGGGCGCCAGCTTCGCCGCGATCAGCCCAGATCATCCGCTGGCCAAGGTGCTGGAAGCCGACCCGAAGGTCGCGGCGTTTCTGGCCGAAGCCCGCAAGGGTGGAACCACCGCCGAAGCGCTGGAAACCGCCGAGAAGATCGGCTTTGACACGGGCATCCGCGTCAAGCATCCCCTTGATCCGAAATGGGAACTTCCCGTCTGGATCGCCAACTTCATCCTGATGGACTACGGCACGGGCGCGATCTTCGGCTGCCCGGCACATGACCAGCGCGACTTTGACTTTGCCACGAAATACCGGCTGCCGATCAAGCCGGTCTTCTCGGCTGACGGCTCAGATACCGCGCCGGATGAGGCCTTCGTGCCGATGAAGTCGGAACGTGTCCACTACATCCGCGGCTTCGCTGGTGACTCGGTCCAGACCGGTGACGACGGCGTCGCCACCGCCATCGCCCATGCTGAAGCCCATGGCTACGGAAATGGTGTCACCAAATTCCGCCTGCGCGACTGGGGCGTTTCTCGCCAGCGCTATTGGGGCTGCCCGATCCCGGTCATCCACTGCGCGACCTGCGGTGTGGTGCCGGAAGACAAGGCGAACCTGCCCATCGAACTCCCCTACGATGTCACCTTCGACATCCCCGGCAACCCCTTGGACCGTCACCCCACCTGGCGCGACTGCACCTGCCCCAAGTGCGGCGCGAAAGCCCGGCGTGAGACGGACACGATGGATACCTTCGTGGACAGCAGCTGGTACTACGCCCGCTTCACCGCCCCCCGCGCCACCACGCCGACCGTGGCCGAAGATGCCGCCTACTGGATGAATGTCGACCAGTACATCGGCGGCGTCGAACACGCGATCCTCCACCTCCTCTACTCCCGCTTCTTCGCCCGGGCGATGCACAAGACCGGCCACCTGCCCGCGAAAGCCATTGAACCCTTCAATGCGCTGTTCACTCAGGGCATGGTGACGCATGAGGCATATTACCAAGATGTCCACGCCGGAGTGAACTCTGAAGGCCATCTCCTCGTGCGCCGCCATTTCTATCTCCCTGAAGAGATAGAAAAAAATGAGCAGGGCACAGCGTTTTTGAAGGGTGAGGGCAGCAAAGTCGATGTCCTTCCGGCACTCAAGATGTCGAAATCAAAGAAAAACGTCGTCGACCCGATGAACATCATCGCCAGCTTCGGCGCGGATACCGCGCGCTGGTTTGTCATGTCGGACAGCCCGCCCGAGCGCGACGTGGAATGGACAGCAAGCGGGGCTGAAGCCGCGTTCAAGCACCTTTCCCGCGTCTGGGCGCTTTGTTCGCGCATTGGCGAGATGCCTGCAGACCACCAGGGCGAGGGCGATCAGGACCTGGCCAAGGCCACCGCCAAGGCTATCGACGAGGTCACTAAGGGTATCGAGGGCTTCGCCTTCAACAAAGCCATCGCGAGCCTTTACGCCTTCACCAACACCATCGCCAAGGCCAATGCCTCAACCGCCCCGATGAAAGAGGCGATCCGCACACTGGCCAAGCTCATGTCGCCGATGACGCCGCATATAGCCGAATCCATCTGGACCTATCAGGGCGGCGCAGGCCTTTGCGCCCAGGCCCCCTGGCCCAAGGCCGACCCGGCGCTGCTGATCGACGATACCGTCACCCTGCCGATCCAGATCAACGGCAAGCGGCGCGCGGAAATCAGCGTGCCAAAGGATATGCCCGCCGCAGAGGTTGAAAAGCTGGCGCTGGCGGATGAGGATGTCGTCAGGTTCCTTGCCGGGCAGCCGGTGAAGAAGATCATCGTCGTGCCGGGGCGCATCATCAATGTCGTCGTCTGAGACCCGCCGCCGTTCGCAAGGTGGCCCCCCCACCCCATCCCTCCCCCACAAAGGGGGGAGGGGGCCGCTTCTGCCCGAAAGCACGCGCAACCTTGCAAGCTCAGCGCCCCCCTCCCCCCCGTGGGGAGGGCATCGGGGTGGGGGGGCCACCTTGCCGGCATTCAACGCTTTCCCGCCGCAGCATCCTTTTGCCCCATCGCCTGCGCCTGCGGCTT
>JAAUPC010000049.1 GCA_012036325.1 Paracoccaceae bacterium | reverse complement strand
ACTGCCTTGACCATCGCCCCATGCCCTCTGACACCCCGTCATCGAAATCCGCGACCTGCACAAATGCTATGGCCCGCTGGAGGTGCTGAAGGGCGTCGATCTGGTTGCCCCGCGCGGGCATGTGGTGTCGCTGATCGGGTCATCCGGGTCGGGGAAATCCACGCTTCTGCGCTGTTGCAACCTTCTGGAGGACAGCCAGCAAGGCGAGATCCGGTTTGAGGGTGAAGCGGTGCAGTGGAAGGGCCAGGGGCTTGCCCGCCATCCGGCGGACCGCGCGCAGGTGACGCGGATCAGGACCAACCTTTCCATGGTGTTCCAGCAGTTCAACCTTTGGGCGCATCTGACGGTGCTGCAAAACGTGATGGAGGCGCCGGTGACGGTGCTGAAGCGCGACCCGAAAGAGGTCGAGGTCAAGGCGCGCGAATACCTGGCCAAGGTCGGGATTGCGGAAAAGGCCGATGCCTGGCCCGCGCAGCTTTCCGGCGGCCAGCAGCAGCGCGCCGCCATCGCGCGGGCCCTGTGCATGGAACCCCGGGCGCTGTTGTTTGACGAGCCGACCTCTGCCCTAGACCCGGAATTGGAGCAAGAGGTGGTCCGCGTCATCAAGGCCCTGGCCGATGAGGGGCGCACGATGATCCTGGTCACGCATGACATGAAGCTGGCGGCGGATTGTTCCGACCACGTCATCTTCCTGCACCAAGGCCGGATCGAGGAAGAAGGCCCCCCCCGCCACCCTGTTCGGCGCCCCGAAAAGTGACCGTTTGCGCGGGTTTCTGTCGGCGACGGCGGCCTGATGACCTGCCTGGGCACCATCGCGGCGCTGGCGACTGGCCTGACCCTTGCCGCCACCGAGCCTGTGGTGATCGGCACCGATGCGCCGTTTCCGGCCTATACCTATGTCGATGAAGCGGGCACCATCACCGGGTTCGAACGCGACGTGATGGACCAGATCTGTGACCGCGCCCGGCTGGTCTGCACCTGGGAACTGGCGCATTTCGATCAGCTGATCCCCGGCGTCATGGCGGGGGAGTTTGACGTTGTCCTTGGTGGCATGGCGGTGAATGATGAACGCCGGATGCTGGTCGATTTCACGCGAAGCTATTACGGCACCGACCCCGAGGAATGGTACATCGGCCGCCCCGGCGCGCCGCCGCCAGCCACCGCGCTGACCGCCGTCCAGTCCGGCACCGTGCATGAAGCGCATCTGCGCCGCCTTGGCCTGCGCTACAAAAGCTTCACGACCGAGCCTGAGGTGCTTGAGGCCCTGCGGAGCGGCGCGGCCGACCTTGCCCTTGGCCCCTTCGAAACCCGGCCCGATATCGAGGACTATGTCACGGCAAATGACCTCGATTTCCTTTACTCGGACCTGATCCCCGATGACGGCGTGGCGATGGCCGTCTGCAAGGGCAACACCGATCTGCTTGACTCATTGAACGCGGCGCTTGATGCCATGCGCGCGGATGGGACGCTTGCGACCCTCGAATCCCGCTGTCAATTGAACCGGCCCAACCATCCAACCAAAGGGGAAACTACGGATGAAAAAACTGCTACTTGCCACCGCGCTGACCGTGCTTGCTGGTGCGGCCATGGCACAGGATGTCGTGCGTCTGGGCACCGAGGGCGCCTACCCGCCCTTCAACTTCATCAACGACGCTGGCGAAATCGCGGGCTTTGAGCGGGACGTGGGCGATGAGCTGTGCGCCCGTGCCGAGCTGACCTGCGAATGGGTCACCAACGAATGGGACAGCATCATCCCGAACCTGCAGTCGGGCAACTATGACGTCATCATCGCGGGGATGAGCATCACCGATGAGCGTGACGAAGTCATCGACTTCAGCCAGAACTACTTCCCGCCAGCCGCCTCGGCCTATGTGGCGCTGGCAGCGGATGCTGACCTGAAAGGCGTCGTCTCGGCCCAGGTGTCGACCATTCAGGCGGGCTATGTCGCGGAATCGGGCGCGACCCTGCTGGAATTCGCGACGCCGGACGAAACCATCGCCGCTGTCCGCAATGGGGAAGCGGTTGCCGTCTTTGCTGACAAGGATTTCCTTGCCCCGATCGTGGCGGAATCGAATGGCGAGCTGATGTTCGTCGGCGAACCCGTTCAACTGGGTGGCGGTGTGGGCCTTGGAATGCGCGAAAGCGACACCGAGCTGAAGGCCAAGCTGAACGCGGCCATCCAGTCGATGAAGGATGACGGGTCCTTGAACGCGCTGATCGAAAAGCACTTCGGCCCGGAAACGGCGAAGTTCTAAGACGGGCAGGGGGCGCGACACCGGTCGCGCCCCGACCCCCATGTTCGCCGCCTGCGCCGACCCAAAAGCGATTGAAGGCCTGACATGGCTGACGTGCTACCTGACCTCAGGCAAGCACATTGATTTCTATTGGTCATTCCTGACGGTCCTGACCCTGTTGGCGATCACCGCGCCTACTGCCCTTGCCATGGGCTTTGCCGGGGCCACGGCGGCGCGGTCGCGGTTCCTGCCGCTTAGCCTTTTGGGCAAGGGCTATGCCGCCATCGTGCGGGGCGTGCCGGACATCGTATTTTTCCTGTTCTTCGTCATCGCGCTGGATCAGGGAATCGAATACCTGAAAAGCCTTGCCGTCTGCGATGACCACAGCTGGCCCTGGCAGGGGTTGGAGTTTCGTGTCTGCCAAGAGGCGAAGGTGCCCCTTGGTGCCTCCTCCGCCATCTGGCATCAGGCCTACGGCTTCAGTCTTGCCGTCTTCACCTTTGCCATCGTCTTCGGGGCCTTTGCCGCCAATGTCCTTTACGGCGCGATGGGGGCGGTACCCAAGGCGCAGCTGGAAACGGCTGAGGCTTATGGGATGAGCCAGTCCCAGGTCTTTCGCCGCATCCTGGTGCCGCAGATGTGGGTCTATGCGCTGCCGGGTCTGTCCAACCTGTGGATGATCCTGATCAAGGCCACGCCCTTGCTGTTCCTTCTGGGCGTCAAGGACATCGTCTATTGGGCACGGGAGTTGGGCGGCTCAAAAACCCAGGCCTATGAATACCCGCACCCCGACTGGCGGCTGTGGTATTTCCTGGGGCTTCTGGTCTTCTACCTCTGTTTCACCAAAGTATCCGAGGTGGTGCTGGCGCGGCTATCCGCCCGCTTGTCACGCGGTCAGGCCACGGCGGGCGGCGAAGCGCTGCGGAAGGCCGCCGCATGAGCTGTTGGCAAACCGTGCAGGACTATGCGTTCCGCAGCATCGGCTTTGGCGAAAACCTGTTGCCGCGCAGTGACTTCACCCTGTGTCAGCAGGTCACGCTGATCGGGTCGGGCTTGATCTGGAACGTCTATTCCGGGGCTTTGGCGCTGGCCTTCGGCTTCTTCTTTGCCATCGCGGTGGCGCTGGCGAAGTCCTCCCGCAAGGCGGCCTTGCGCAAGCCGGCAGAGTGGTTCGTCTTCGTCTTCCGCGGCTCACCCCTCTTCATCCAGTTCTTCCTCGCCTATGAGACGCTGCAACTGTTACCCAAGGCAGGGGTGGAGGTTTTCGGGATCACGCTGGAAACCGCCTGGACGACGCGGGCCTGGGCGGGGGCGCTGTTTGTCCTCTTCCTCAACACCTCGGCCTACGCCGCTGAAATCTTCCACGGCGCGCTGAAATCGATCCCGAAAGGCGATCTTGAGGCGGCTGAGGCGTACGGCCTGACCGGCTGGCAAAAGTTCCGCCGCATCCAGTGGCCGACGATGCTGCGCCTGGCCTGGCCCGCCTATACCAATGAGGCGATCTTTCTGTTCCACGCGACGACGCTGGTCTTTTTCAGCGGCTTTCCAGCCTTCCGGCAGATGGGTGACGCGCTTTATTATGCCAACTACTTCGCCGACAAGACCTTCAACCCCTTTGTCCCCTATCCCATCGTTGCCGCTTATTTCATCGCGCTGACCCTGATCCTGACCTTTGGCTTTGGCCTGGTGAACCGGTATCTGAACCGGCACCTGCCCTCGAACCAGAAAAGCAGAATCCGCTTGCGTCCGCAGCTTATCCGATAGTAACCTCGAATTTGATCAAATTGCGCTAGGACACAACGGCCCGCGCCGGGGATCAAAAACAGGGGATGGGATCAAGGGCATGATCCATAGCCTGCCTGCCGGGGCCTTCGGGCCTGCCTGTGCGGGCGGCAGCGTGCCCGGCCCAAACGACGATGATGATGAAAGACTATTTGCGCAAGCATCCGGACGTGCGGACCATCCGCGTGGCCGCTGCGGATCTGAACGGCCAGGCGCGGGGCAAACGTGTGCCGGCCCGCTTTGCCGACAAGATGGTATCGGACGGGACGCGGTTCCCGTTTTCGGTCCTGAACCTTGATATCTGGGGTGAGGATATCGACGACAGCCCCTTGGTCTTTGAACAGGGCGATGCCGATGGCGTGTTGAAGCCGACCGAACGCGGCTTCATGCCGATGCCCTGGTTGGAGGCGCCGACGGCCCTGTTGCCAATCTGGATGTTCCGTGAAAACGGCCAGCCTTATGAGGGGGACCCCCGTCACGCCCTGCGCGCAGTGGTGGACCGTTACAAGGCCCGCGGCCTGACCCCGGTCTGCGCGATGGAGCTGGAGTTCTTCCTGATCGACGATAGTGGCAAGACCATGCAGGTGCCCGCCTCGCCCCGGTCCGGCAAGCGCCGGAAGGCGGCGGAGACCCTGTCGATCCGCGCGCTGGACGCGTTCGACACCTTCTTCACCGACCTTTACGACGCCTGCGAGGCGATGGACATTCCCGCTGACACCACGACCAGCGAGACGGGCCTTGGCCAGTTCGAGGTCAACCTGATGCATTGCGACGACGCGCTGCGCGCCGCCGACGATGCCTGGCTTTTCAAGATGCTGGTCAAGGGTCTGGCGCGGCGGCACGGCTTTGCCGCCAGCTTTATGGCCAAACCCTATGCCGACTACTCCGGGTCCGGCCTGCACACGCATTTCTCGGTGCTGGACGAAAAGGGCGACAACATTTTCGACAGCGGCGGCCCGAAGGGTACGGCGCAGTTGCGCCATGCGGTGGCGGGCTGTTTGGCGGCGATGCATGACTCGACGCTCCTCTTTGCGCCGCATTTCAACAGTTATGAGCGTCTGGTGCCCGACAAGCACGCGCCCACGGCCATCTCCTGGGGCTATGAGAACCGCACTGCCGCCATCCGCATCCCGGCGGGCAGCCCCTCCGCCCGGCGGATCGAGCATCGCGTGGCGGGGGGCGACGTGAACCCCTACCTCATGCTGGCCGCCATCCTGGGTGCCGCCCTGTCGGGGATCGAGGACGGGGTGGAACCGCCGCCACCCGTGACCGGCAACGCCTATGCGATGGACCTGCCGCAGATCCCCTCAACCTGGGAAGCGGCGATCGACGCGTTTGAGCATTCGGACAGCCTGTATCGGTTCCTGCCGAAGGAACTGATCCGCAACCTGGTGCAGACCAAGCGGCAGGAACTGCACTACATCGCCGAGCTTTCGCCGGAAGAGCGGGTGGAGCTTTACCTCGACACGGTCTGACGTAAGTGCCCCCCTTGACCAAGGGGGGCAAAGCGACCACCTTTGACACACGTCTAGCAACGGACCGGCACCCATGCAGATCGGCATCCTTCAGACTGGCGAAAGCCCCGACGCGCTGCGCGAACAGGGCGATTATCCGGATTTCTTTGAAACCCTCTTGGCGGGCAAGGGCCTGACCTTCCGGCGCTGGGCGGTTTTGCGCAATGATTTCCCGGCCGATGTGCAGAATTGCGACGGCTGGCTGATCACCGGCTCACGCTTTGGCGCCTACGAAGACCACGCCTGGATTCCGCCCTTGGAGGAGTTCATCCGCAAGGCCTATGCCGCGCAGGTGCCGGTCGTCGGCGTCTGCTTTGGCCACCAGATCATTGCCCAGGCCATGGGTGGCAAGGTTGAGAAATACAAAGGCGGCTGGTCTGTCGGCCCAACCGAGTACGACTTTGCGGGCGAAAAGTTCACCCTGAACGCCTGGCATCAGGATCAGGTGACGGAAAAGCCGGAAATGGCGCAAGTCATTGCCACCACGGATTTCTGTGCCAATGCCGGTCTTCTTTACGACGACCGGATGTTCACCGTCCAACCCCACCCGGAATTCAGGCGCGACTTCATGGACGGCCTGATCAAGTACCGCGGCCCGGGCCTTGTGCCTGACGAGATTCTTGCCAAAGCCACCCGCAAGCTGGACACCAAGCTGGACAGCCCGACGATGGCTGACCGGATCGCTCAATTCTTTCTGACCCACAAAGCCAAACTCGGGACCGAGAAGCTCCGCGCCTGACGGTGCGGGGGCCACCCCCCCAAAGACAGTGTGACATATGTCCAAATGGACCGACCAGCTGCCCGAGGCAGCGCGCGACTACATCGGCAACCGCCGGGTGGATGAGGTAGAATGCATCATCGGCGACATTGCCGGGGTGGCGCGCGGCAAGGCGATGCCTGCTGCGAAATTCGGCAAGCAGACCAACTACTTCCTGCCGAATTCGATCTTCCTGCAAACGATCACCGGCGAATGGGCCGACAACCCCTTCGATGCTTTCACCGAACCCGACATGATCCTGGAACCCGACTGGTCCACCGCCACCGCCGCGCCATGGACAGCGGATGTGACGCTGCAGGTGATCCACGACGCCAAGGACCAAGAGGGGAATCTGATCGCCTTTTCCCCGCGCAACGTCTTGCGCCGAATCCTGGACCTTTACGCCGCCCAAGGCTGGCGCCCGGTCGTGGCGCCCGAGATGGAGTTCTTCCTGACCGCCCGCAACACCGACCCGAACCAACCGGTGATCCCGCCGATGGGCCGGTCCGGCCGCAGGGCTGCGGGCAAGCAGGCCTATAGCCTGTCGGCCATCGACGAATACGGCAAGGTGATCGACGACATCTATGACTATGCCGAAGCGCAAGGCCTTGAAATCGACGGTATCCTGCAGGAAGGCGGGGCCGGGCAGATTGAGCTTAACCTCGCCCACGGCGACCCGATCCGCCTGGCCGATGAGGTGTTCTTCTTCAAGCGCCTGATCCGTGAAGCGGCCCTGCGCCACGACTGTTTCGCCACCTTCATGGCCAAGCCGATCGCCGGTGAGCCGGGCAGTGCGATGCATATCCACACCTCGGTCGTGGATACGAAAACCGGCAAGAACATCTTCGTCGGCCCGAAGGGCGTTGAGACGGAGGCCTTCCTGAATTTCATCGGCGGCATGCAAAAGCACCTTGGCGCGGCGGTCGCGCTTTTTGCGCCTTACGTGAACAGCTACCGCCGCTACGTCCCTGACTTCGCCGCCCCGATCAACCTGGAATGGGGCCGCGACAACCGCACCACGGGCCTGCGCGTGCCGATCAGCAGCCCCGCCGCGCGGCGGATCGAAAACCGCCTGCCGGGCATGGATTGCAACCCCTATCTCGGCATCGCCTCAACCCTCGCCTGCGGCTATCTGGGGCTGATGAACAAGACCGCCGCCCGGCCGGAATTTTCAGGCTCGGCCTATATCGACAGTGAGGATATCCCGGTCAACCTCGGCGATGCGCTGGATCTTCTGGAGGAGGATCAGGCGCTGAAAGAGGTGATGGGGGTCGAATTCGTCAAGGTCTATGACAGCGTGAAGCGCAACGAATACAAAGAGTTCCTGCAGGTCATCAGCCCGTGGGAACGCGAACACCTGCTTTTGAACGTCTGATGGTGAACTTGCTGCACGCCAATGACCGGCGGGGGGAATACCCCGCCAGTTACTATGCTGCGACCCGCACCCCGCTTGACGCCTTCCCAACCCTGACAGGGGAGGCGCGGGCCGATGTGGCGGTGGTGGGTGGCGGCTACATGGGACTGTCGGCGGCGCTGCATCTGGCCGAAAAGGGCCTGAGCGTGGTGGTGCTGGAGGCGCATCGCGTGGGCTTTGGGGCCTCGGGTCGCAATGGCGGGCAGGTGGGATCCGGCCAAAGGCAGGATCAGGCGTGGCTGGAAAAGACCGTGGGGCGCGACCGTGCCCGCCGCTTGTGGGACATGGCCGAAGATGCAAAGGCCCTGGTCCGGGGCCTGATCGACCGCCACCAGATGCCGGTCCCCTTCCGCCCCGGTGTGGCCCATGCCTGCTATACCGAGGCTGAGACGCACGAGGCGCATGGCTATGCCGAAAAGCTGGCCCGGGACTATGGCTATACGAAAGTGGAAGCGCTGGACCGCGCGGGCATCCGCCGTCTGATCGGGTCGGACTGCTTTGCCGGGGGCGCTGTGGACCGGGGGGCGGGGCATATCCACCCGCTCAACTTTGCCATCGGTCTGGCAAAGGCCACCGCCGCGGCGGGCGTCCGCATCCATGAAGAGAGTGAGGTTCTCAGCCTCACACCCGGCGCGGCCCCAACTTTACGCACCGCCAAAGGTAGCGTCACCGCCAACCATGTGATCCTGGCCGGCAACGGCTATCTTGGGGGGCTGGAACCTGCCTATCCCGCCCGCGTGATGCCGATCAACAACTTCATCCTGGCGACCGAACCCCTGGGCGACCGCGCAAAGGATGTGCTGGCCGAACCCGTCGCGGTGGCCGACAGCAAGTTCGTGGTGAATTACTGGCGGCTTTCGGATGACAACCGCCTGATTTTCGGCGGCGGGGAAAGCTATGGCTACCGCTTCCCTGACATCCTGAAGACGGTCCGCGCGCCGATGCTGAAGATCTACCCGCAGCTTGCAGATGCGCGCATCACGCATGGCTGGGGCGGGACGCTGGCGATCACGATGAACCGGATGCCCGCCCTCATGCGGCCGCAGCCCAATGTGCTGGCGGGCTCGGCCTGTTCGGGGCACGGGGTGGCGCTCTCCACCCTGACTGGCAAGCTTCTGGCCGAAACCATTGCGGGCGATGCCTCGGGCTTTGACATCCTTGCCTCGATCCCCCAACCCCGCTTTCCCGGCGGCGCCACCTTGCGCTGGCCGCTTCTGGTGCTGGCGATGACCTGGTACGGCATGCGCGACCGTCTGGGCCTATAACTCTGGCAGAGCGGGGGCCAGCCCCCCAAGCCTTGGTTCGCTTGAACCAATGGCGCATGCCAAGGCTTACCCCGGAGTATTGGCAAAAAGAGCAAGCGCATTTGCTCTTTTCAAAAATACTCCACGGGGGGCCGGGGGTGTGAAACCCCCGGGGGCTGCACAAGGCGCGCGATCTGGTATAGTCGGCCTCATGTCCTTGCCAAACGGATTCCTTGACGACCTGCGCACCCGGCTGACCCTGTCCCAGATCGTGGGCAAGAAGGTCACCTGGGACATGCGCAAGTCCAACATGGCCAAGGGTGATTTCTGGGCGCCGTGCCCGTTCCATCAGGAAAAAACCGCCAGTTTCCACGTCGATGACCGCAAGGGGTTCTACTACTGCTTCGGCTGCCATGCCAAAGGCGATGCCATTGGGTTCGTGAAGGAAACCGAAAACCTGTCCTTCATGGAGGCGGTTGAGGTCTTGGCGCGGGAGGCGGGGATGACCGTCCCCGCGCGCGACCCGAAAGAGGCGGCGCAAGCCGACCGCCGCACCCAACTGGTGCAGGTGATGGAAGAGGTGGTGAAATTCTACCGCCTGCAGCTGAAAACCAGTGCGGGGGCCGAGGCGCGGCGCTATCTGGCCGAAAAGCGCCGGTTGTCTGAAGCCGCGCTTGAGCGTTGGGAGATCGGCTGGGCGCCGGACAGTTTCAACGCCCTGCGCGATGCGCTGGCGGCAAAGGGCGTCAGCCCCGACCTGATGGTCGCCACTGGCATGATCGCCAAATCCGACAACGGCCAGCTTTACGACCGCTTCCGCGCCCGGGTGATCTTTCCGATCCGCGATGGCCGGGGCCGGGCGATCAGCCTTGGCGGGCGGTCGCTTGATCCCAACGCCCAAGCCAAATACCTGAACGGCCCCGAGACAGAGCTTTTCGACAAGGGCCGCAACCTTTTCAACCAATCCCGCGCGCGGGAGGCGGCGGGCAAAGGCAAGCCCTTGATCGTGGCCGAAGGCTACATGGACGTGATCGCCCTGTCTGAGGCAGGCTTCACCGCCGCCGTTGCCCCGCTTGGTACCGCGGTCACCGAAGACCAGCTGCGGATGATCTGGCGCATTTCCGATGAACCCATCGTCGCGCTGGATGGCGACAATGCTGGCCTGAAAGCCGCGCAAAGGGTGATCGACCTTGCCCTACCGCTCTTGGAGGCCGGGAAAGCCCTCCGCTTTGCCGTCCTGCCGGGTGGCATGGACCCTGATGACCTTTTGAAAGCCCAAGGTGCGCCCGCGCTGCAGGCCGTCCTCGACCGCGCGCTACCGATGATCCAGCTTTTGTGGCAGCGCGAGACGGAAGGCCACAATTTCGACAGCCCCGAACGCCGCGCCACCCTCGACAAGACCTTGCGCGGCCATCTGGCGCGGATCACCGACCCGTCGATCAAGACCCATTACGCCGAGGAAATGAAGCGCCTGCGCCAGACGCTTTTCGGCAGCACCCCCGGCGCCTACCGTCCGTTCCAGCCCGGCCCCTACCAGAAGGGCCAGCGCCGCTTTGCCCCGCCGGGGGGGCTTTGGCGACCACGCGCTCCTCGCTTTTGGCGCAGGCGCAGGGCCCGGTGACTGAAACCCTGCGCGAAGCGGTGATCCTGGCCACGGTCATCCTTCACCCCGCCCTGATCCAGCGGTTCGAGACCGCGCTGGAGCGGCTGGACCTGATGGAAGATGACCACGAAACCCTGCGCCGCCTGATCCTGACGCATGGCGATGCGCCCGATCTGGCCGACCGGTTGCGCGAAGCCGCGCCTGCTGCCCTTGACGCGCTGATGGCGCGCCCCCATGTGGCCATAGCACCCCCCGTGCGCCACCCCCAGGACCATGACCTTGCCACGCTCTGCCTGGCCGAGGAACTGGCCAAACTTGACGCCTGGCGCGGGGCCCGGCGTGAGATTGAGGAGGCCGTCGAAGACATGACCGGTTTGCCGGACGAAGGCCTGACCTGGCGCCTGACCAAGGCGACCGAGGCGCTGCACCAGTCCAACCGCACCGGCCCCGCAGAAAGCACTGATCTGGGCGAAGACCGGGCCGCCCTGTCAAAACATCTTCAATCCCTGATCGATAGCCAGGTCTGGATCAAGAAAAACCGCTGATTCGGCCTTTCCCCCGGCCTGATTCGCGTTATTGATTCGAAAGCACCGCCTCGATTCGCGCCCATGACTTTTTCAGGAGCACCCATGGCCCTCAAAGACGCTGACGACGCCAAGCCTGACGCCGACGAACAGGACGTTTCGCTGGACATGAGCCAGGCCGCGGTCAAGAAGATGATCGCCGACGCGAAAGAGCGTGGCTACATCACCTATGACCAGCTGAACACGGTCCTGCCGCCGGAACAGGTGTCGTCGGAACAGATCGAAGACGTGATGTCGATGCTGTCGGAAATGGGCATCAACATCATCGAGGATGACGAGGCGGAAGAGGGTGCTGAACCCGTGGGTGAGTTGGTCGAGGTTTCGACCAGCCGCGAAGTGGCCGTGGCCGGCACTTCGGCCGAGGCGCTGGACCGCACCGATGACCCGGTCCGCATGTATCTGCGTGAGATGGGCAGCGTGGAACTCCTGTCGCGCGAAGGCGAAATCGCCATTGCCAAGCGCATCGAGGCTGGCCGCAACACGATGATCGCGGGGCTGTGCGAGTCGCCCCTGACCTTCCAGGCTATCATCATCTGGCGTGATGAACTTCTGTCCGAAGACATTCTTCTGCGCGACGTGATCGACCTTGAGGCCACCTTCGGCCGCAGCCTTGACGGCGAAGAGGAAATGGACGGCCCGGCGCTGGACGGGGTGGACGTGGACGCCGCCCCCCGCCGCGCCGGTGGCAGCGCCGAGCCGGAACTGGATGCCGACGGTAACCCCCTTGCCCGCGAAGTGGATGAGGATGAGGACGACGAAGCCTCGAACATGTCCCTGGCCGCGATGGAAGCAGCACTCAAGCCGCGCGTTCTTGAAACGCTGGACCTGATCGCGCGCGACTATGCCAAGCTGTCGGACATGCAGGACCTGCGGATGAACGCGGCCCTGTCCAAGGCCAAGCAGTTTTCCACCGCCGAAGAGGCCGCCTATCAGAAACTGCGGTCGGAAATCGTGCTTTTCGTCAATGAACTGCACCTCAACAACTCCCGTATCGAAGCGCTGATCGACCAGCTTTACGGCATCAACCGCAAGATCATGTCGATCAACTCCTCCATGGTGAAGCTGGCCGATGCCGCGCGGATCAACCGGCGTGAGTTCATCGACGAATACCAAGGGTATGAGCTGGACCCGACCTGGCTGGACCGGATGGCGCAGAAATCCGGGCGCGGCTGGCTGGCGCTTCTGGACAAGTCGCGCGACGCGATTGAGGATTTGCGGGCTGAGATGGCGACGGTCGGCCAGTATGTCGGCGTCGACATCAGCGAATTCCGCCGGATCGTGAACCAGGTCCAGAAGGGTGAAAAAGAGGCGCGTCAGGCCAAGAAGGAAATGGTCGAGGCGAACCTGCGTCTGGTGATCTCGATTGCGAAAAAGTACACGAACCGGGGCCTGCAATTCCTTGATCTTATTCAGGAAGGCAACATCGGCCTGATGAAGGCCGTGGACAAGTTCGAATACCGCCGGGGTTACAAGTTCTCCACCTACGCGACCTGGTGGATCCGTCAGGCGATCACCCGCTCCATCGCCGACCAGGCCCGCACGATCCGTATTCCCGTGCATATGATCGAGACGATCAACAAGCTGGTGCGGACGGGCCGCCAGATGCTGCACGAAATCGGCCGCGAACCGACGCCCGAGGAACTGGCCGAGAAACTCCAGATGCCCTTGGAAAAGGTCCGCAAGGTGATGAAGATCGCCAAGGAACCGATTTCCCTGGAAACGCCCATCGGCGATGAGGAAGACAGCCAGCTTGGCGACTTCATCGAAGACAAGAACGCGATTCTGCCCTTGGACAGCGCCATTCAGGAAAACCTGAAGGAAACCACCACTCGGGTTCTGGCCAGCCTAACTCCCCGCGAAGAACGTGTCCTCCGCATGCGCTTCGGCATCGGCATGAACACGGACCACACGCTGGAAGAGGTCGGCCAACAGTTCAGCGTCACCCGCGAACGCATCCGCCAGATCGAGGCGAAGGCGCTCAGGAAGCTGAAGCATCCGAGCCGGTCACGGAAGCTGCGGAGTTTCCTGGATCAGTGATGGGTAACCGAGCCGTATCTGAACTGACCAAGAAGCGCGCTTTCGCGACTATCAAGGTGGTTGCGAAAGCCGTTCTGGCCGGAGAGCAAGCCCTGACATATTCGCAATTGGCCCAAAGACTTGAGATGTCCAAGGTCAATGGCCAAGGTCTCAGTTCGTATTTGAACGAAGCGGCGGCACTGTGCGCGGACCATGGCTTGCCAAACGTTTCCGTGCTCGTTGTCTCGAAAGACAGTCTGGACCGGGGTCTGCCGATGCCCTCAGAAGGGTCTTTCGCCGACGGTTTCTATGCCAGCACCGGCCTGACCAAGGCTGATATACCAGCCGAACAAGATCGCGTGCGCGCCTTTGACTGGAAATCGGTGCGCTCGCTCAACCTCTCCTGACCATCTCAGGCTGCACTGGTGCGCGCTTATTCTGCCCGATTGGCGTTGCTCTAATGGGTATCTCCCTTTCGGCCAGCCGTAGGGTGGGTGTAACCCACCGTCGCGCCATGGTGGGTTGCACCCATCCTACTCCCCCCGCAGCCTTTCCCCACCTTGCGCCCCTTGCTGCCCCGCCGCACACTCCGCCTACACCTCGGAGCCCCCATGCGCAGCCTGATCCTTGCCCTCACCCTTCTTGCGGCCCCCGCCGCAGCCGCCTGCCAGCCTGACGGCGAGATGTTCGCCTGCCAGATCGGCGCGAAAACCCTTGAGGTCTGCCATGAGGGCAGCGCCTTGGTCTACCGGTTCGGGCCGGACGGCAAACCCGAGCTGACCCTGTCTGCGCCGCTGGAAACCGTGGACTACCAGCCTTGGTCGGGCTGGGGCCGCAACCGTTCTTACACTGTCACGTTCCAGAGCAACGGCCTTGCCTATCAGGTCCGCTCAGACTTCGACCGGAGCGGCAGACCCCGGGGCATGGACGGCGGCGTCACGGTGCTTGACGGCACCACCACCGTTGTCGAACTGACCTGCGACTGGGGCAGCGTCACGCGGGAACTTGAAGGGATCGGCTGGCTGAAAACCGATATCGGCCAGTGCTTTGACCAGGAAAACGCCGTCTGGCGCGATGGCGCCTGCGGCCAAAACCCCGAGTTTTGCGCCTGTCCTTGACCCTTGGGCGGACAACAGCCCCGCCCCCTGACACAGCCCCCT
>JAAUPC010000048.1 GCA_012036325.1 Paracoccaceae bacterium | reverse complement strand
CCGACCCGGAGTTCGACCCGACCCTTTAGTGCCGTCTACTATGCCCGTGTCCTGGAAATCCCGACGCCGCGCTGGACCGCCTACGACGCCAAGCGCTTCGGCGTGACGATGGCCGACAACGTGCCCATGGTCACCCAGGAGCGCGCCTTCACGTCACCCATCTGGTACACGCCATAATGTCCGGTGATGATCGACCGTTGGCTGCGTGAGCCGCTCGTCCACTTCGTCGCAATCGGCGCGCTGCTCTTCATCGCCTTCGAATGGCGGGGCGCTGGTCCCGGGTCGCGCCGCATCGTCATCTGTCGCCACGGCGCGAACGAAGGCGACACTTCGGGTCACATGGTGGCATTCGGCGCGGGTGCGGATCGTCTGCCCGGGGGGTCGCGGGCCGCATGTAGTCGATCCGCAAATCCAGCGTCGCGGTCGAGATGCCTGCCCCCGGATGACACATGACTGCGGCTCCGCAGGCAGTGTCCATCAGGGCCGAGACCGCGCCGCCGTGGATCACCCCAGTTGCGGGGTCGCCAATCAGGCGGGTGTCGTAGGGCATCGCAAGGACGGCGAGGCCGGGGCTGATATCTTCCAGCCGCATCCCCAGCGCCTGGGAATGGGGCAGGGCCGCGATGAACTGCCGGGCGATATTCAGGGTGTCTGGCTTCAGGGTGTCGGATTTCGGGGTGTCGGGCATGGGGCCTCCGTTCCTGGGCGCATCAAACCGCCGGACCGGGGCAAGCGCAAGGGGCCGCAACCGTTGCGCCCGCGGCCCGCGTCAGGCTAGGCTGTGCGTGGGAGGACTGCGCATGACCGATACCCGCCTGACCGACCCCCGACTTACGTTCAAAGAGATGTGCGCCCGGTTCGACGTGACGCCGCGGACCTTGCGCTACTATGAGTACATCGAGCTTCTGGCCCCCGAAAAGGAAGGCCGCGCCCGGTTCTATGGGCCGCGCGAACAGGCCCGGATGAAGCTGATCCTGCGGGGGCGGCGCTTCGGGTTCAGCCTGGAGGAAATCCGCCAGTGGCTGCTGATCTACGGCAAGAAGGGCGAGAGGCCGCAGCTGGAGACCTGGCTTGCGCTGGCCGACCGGCAGCTTCAGGAGCTGGAAAAGCAGCGGGCCGAGCTTGACCTTGCCCTTGCCGATCTGCGCACCCTGCGCGAGACGGCGGTGGCGGAGCTGGACAAGCTGCCGCAAGGCTAGGGCGCGCTTGGCTGACCCGGCTGTCCACGGTGGACATTTTTCAGAATACAAGCGAAATCAGTGACTTGGTCGCGGACGTTTACCGTTTGGTAAGGTGTCAATTTGCCCCGGTTCTGGCCTGATTTCGGCCCGGCATCGGGGCTGGCACTGGGGCTGGCACTGGGGCTGGCACTGGGGCTGGCCAGTCAGGAACCCCCTGCCGTTTTCCCGAAGGACCCAGCCCGCGCTGCCGGGCCATGGCTGACTTCACGTCAAGGGAATTCATGACGTGACGTTACGCTGACGTTAACGTCAAGCTCTCTGGTAATGTTCCCCTTGGGTGCGCATGTCACGCCGCGACGTAGACACCCCTTCATGAGTTCAAGATGACACGACCAGACCAGACACCGGCAGTGCCAGAGGCCTCTGCCATGACCCGCAACCCCGCCGCAAAGGCAGAAGTGATGACCATCCGTGAGATGTGTGCCGCTTATGACGTGACGCCACGGACCCTGCGCTTTTACGAAGCGAAGGAGCTGCTGAGCCCGATCCGTGAAGGCACGCGACGGCTTTTCACCCGGCGCGACCGGGCGCGGCTGACGCTGATCCTGCGCGGCAAGCGCTTTGGCTTCAGCCTGGAAGACATTCGCCAGACACTGGACCTTTACGACCGCGATGGGTCTGACGCGGCGCAACGCCAGCGCGCCTGCGAGATTGCCCGCGAACGCCTTGCCATCATGGAGGCGCAGCGCGCCGAACTGGATGTGGCGATTGCCGATCTGAAGGCCGAACTCGCGGCTTCGGCGACGAACACTGCAACACAGCGGGGGACGGCCCCCTCGCACGCGGCCGAATAAGAGCCGATCAAGACAGGAAAGGACGACACCCGATGCCCAGCTATACCGCCCCCGTCAAAGACATGCAGTTCTTGATGCATGAGGTTCTGAAGATCAGCGAAGCCGATATTCCCGGCTATGTCGATCTGGACGCAGGCTTTACCGGGGCGGTGCTGGAAGAGGCGGCCAAGGTGGCCGAGGACATCCTGACGCCACTGAACGCGCCGGGCGACAAGGAAGGTTGTCGGCTGGAAAACGGCATCGTCCGCACGCCCGAAGGCTTCAAGGCGGCGTTTGATACCTTGCGGGAGGGCGGCTGGATGGCCCTTGACGCGCCGGAGGAGTTCGGCGGTCAGGGCCTGCCCTATCTGATGCACACGGCGGTGAATGAGACCTTCGTGTCGGCCAACATGGCCTTCAACATGTATCAGGGCCTGACCCATGGGGCTGTCAGCGCGATCCTGGCGCATGGCACGGATGACCAAAAGGCGCGCTGGCTGCCCAAGATGGTGTCCTGCGAATGGACCGGCACGATGAACCTGACCGAGCCGCATTGCGGCACGGACCTTGGCATGATGCGCACCAAGGCCGACCCGCAGGCCGATGGCAGCTACAGGATCACCGGGCAGAAGATTTTCATCTCGGCTGGCGACCATGACCTTGCCGACAACATCGTGCATCTGGTCTTGGCCAAGGCCCCGGGCGGCGGTGAGGGGACGAAGGGGATTTCCCTTTTCATCGTGCCCAAGGTGATGGTCAACGACGATGGCAGCCTTGGCGCGCGCAACGCGGTGTCGGTCGGCAAGATCGAAGAGAAGATGGGCATCCACGCCAACGCCACTTGCGTGATGAACTATGACGGGGCGACCGGCTGGCTTTTGGGCGATCTGCACAAGGGCATGCGCGCCATGTTCACGATGATGAACGAGGCACGCTTGGGCGTGGGCCTGCAAGGCTATGCCGTGGCCGAGGCGCCTATCAGAACGCTTTGGCCTATGCCAAGGACCGGTTGCAGGGCCGTGCGGTGACCGGAGTTGAAAATCCGAGCGGTCCGGCCGACCCCTTGATCGTGCACCCCGACATTCGCCGCAACCTGATGGAGCAGAAAAGCTTTGTCGAAGGTGCGCGGGCCTTCACCTTCTGGGGGGCCACGTTGATTGACCGGCACAGCCGCAACCATGATGCGGCGGCGGATGGGCTGATTGGCCTTTTGACCCCGGTCATCAAGGGGTTCCAGACCGACAAGGGCTTTGACATGGCGGTGCAGGCCCAGCAGGTGTTTGGCGGGCATGGTTATATCGAAGAGTGGGGCATGTCGCAGTTTGCCCGCGATGCCCGGATTGCGATGATCTATGAAGGCGCCAATGGCGTGCAGGCGCTGGATCTGGTGGGGCGCAAGCTTGCCTCGGACGGCGGCAAGCATGTGATGGCGTTCTTTGACCTCGTGAAGGCTGAGATCAAGGCGCATGAGGGCGACGACCGGATGAAGGGGTTGGTGGAGCCCCTGAAGGTTGCGTCGAAGCAGCTGCAAGCGGCGGGCATGTATTTCATGGGTCAGATGAAGACCCCGAATGCAGCCCTCGCAGGCTCAAACGATTTCATGCACATGATGGGGCATGTCTGCCTGGGCCTGATGTGGGTGCGGATGGCGGCAGCGGCCTATGCGGCCTTGGATGCCGGGGCGACCGACCGCGCCTTTTATGAGGCGAAGATCGCGACGGGCCGGTTCTACATGGCGCGGCAGTTGCCGGCCTGCGGGATGCATCTGGCGCGGATCGAGACCGGGGCGGAGACGGTGATGGCGCTGACGGCGGATGCGTTCTGACGCCGATGACCCGACGCCCGCGCCTGACCCGACGCTTTGCCACCGCGATGACCGAGGAGGGTTATCGCGCGCTGCGGCGGTTTTCAGCCGATACCCGGCTTGAGGAAGGGGAGGCGCTGTCCTTCCTTTTCGAAAACCTGGCGGCTGTGGTGGACGGCGATGAACTGGCGGCGCGGCTGATGGAGTTCCACAAGGACCTTGAGGCGCGCAAGACCTGATGCCGGACGGCCCGAGGAGGGGCCAATCTGATGACCGAGCCTTTGAAACTGTACTGCTTTGGCGAAAGCGGCAACGCCTATAAATGCGCTTTGGCGCTGGTGATGACCGATCTGGACTGGGAGCCGGTCTTCGTCGACTTCTTCAACGGCGGGGCGCGCAGCCCTGCGTTCAAGGCCATCAACGAGATGGGCGAAGTGCCGGTGCTGGTGGATGGCGACACCACGCTGACGCAGTCGGGGGTGATCCTGGACTACATCAGCTCCAAGACCGGCAAGCTGGGCGGGCGGTCAGCGGCGGAACGGCGTGAGGTGTTGCGCTGGCTGTTTTGGGACAATCACAAGCTGTCGACGCAGATCGGAACGACCCGGTTCCTGATGAATTTCCTGGCCCCGGACAAGCGGCCCGAAGGCGTGATCCCCTTCCTGCAGGGGCGGCTGAAGGCCAGCTACACGGTGCTGAACGACCATCTGGCGGGCCGGAACTGGGTGGCGGGTGAGGCGGTGACCATCGCGGACCTGTCGCTTTGCGGCTACCTTTACTACCCCGAACCCTACGGTTTTGACCGCAAGGATTGGCCCCATATCGACCGCTGGCTAGACCGCGTCGCGGCCCTGCCCGGCTGGAAACACCCCTATGACCTGATGCAGCGGGCCTTCCCCGCAACCTGAGGAGACCACCATGACTGACGCTTTCATCTACGACGCCGTCCGTTCCCCGCGTGGCAAGGGCCGCCCCGATGGGTCCTTGCACGAACTGACGGCGGTGGCGCTGTCGGCAAAGGTGCTGAACGCGGTGAAGGAGCGGAATGGGCTGGAAGGTCACGCGGTTGAGGATGTGATCTGGGGGAACGTCACGCAAGTGGGGGAGCAGGGTGGGTGTCTGGCACGCTCGGCCGTGCTGGCGTCGGACCTTGATGAACGGATCCCGGGCCTGGCGATCAACCGGTTCTGTGCCAGCGGAATGGAGGCTGTGAACCTGGCCGCGAACCAGGTGAAGGGCGGTGCGGGGCACGGCTATATCGCCGGCGGGGTTGAGATGATGGGGCGCGTCGCCATGGGCAGCGACGGGGCGGCGATTGCCGTTGATCCGGGGCTGGCGATGAAGACCTACTTTGTCCCTCAGGGCATTTCTGCCGATATCATCGCCACCGAATACGGCTTTACCCGCGATGACGCCGATGCCTTGGCCGTGGAATCCCAGCGCAGGGCGGTGCAGGCCTGGGCGGAAGGGCGGTTTGCCAAGTCGGTGCTGACGATCAAGGACCAGAACGGCCTGACCATTCTTGACCGCGACGAATACATTCGCCCCGGCACCGACATGCAGGTGCTGGGGGCCCTGAAGCCCGCTTTCAAGGATATGGGTGAGGCGATGCCCGGGTTCGACAAGGTGGCGATGCTGAAGTATCCGCATCTGGAGCGGATCCATCACATCCACCACGCCGGAAACTCCAGCGGGATCGTCGATGGGGCGGCGGCGCTGCTGATTGGCGATGCCGAGTTTGGCCGGGCGCATGGGCTGAAGCCCCGCGCCCGCATTCGTGCAACGGCGAAGATCGGGACCGACCCCACGATCATGCTGACCGGCCCGGTTCCGGCGACGCAGAAGATCTTGGAAGACAGCGGTCTTTCCATCGGCGACATTGACCTCTTTGAAGTGAATGAGGCCTTCGCCGCGGTCGTGCTGCGCTTCCAGCAGGCGTTTGACGTTGATCCGGCGCTGGTGAACGTCAACGGCGGGTCCATTGCCATGGGCCACCCGCTGGGGGCCACCGGGGCGATCATCATCGGCGCGCTTCTGGATGAGCTGGAGCGTCAGGACAAGGCGATGGGGCTGGCAACCCTTTGCATCGCCAGCGGAATGGGTGCGGCCACCATCATCGAGCGGGTGTGACCGGATGCGCCCCAGCGCCCGCACAGCAGATCATCGCCAGGCCATGCGGCCCGTGCAAGGCCGCCATGATGTCGCCATAAGAATATGGTATGTCGTTTTTCTACGTCGGGCTTGGGCTGATTCTCCCAAGGTGAATGCTGGTTCAAACTGGATTGGTGGCCGCTGCCGTGACCTATTCACAAATCATCGCCGAGATGCGTCGCCGGGCCGATTGCCTGATGGCGGGCGCGCTGGACGATCTGGTGAAGGATTACAGCTTTCCCTTGCCGGTGGACCTTTTGTCCACCCGGGTGATCGTGCGCAGCAAGGAAGAAAGCCGCGCCATGCTGGCCCTGCAACGCAAGGTCATGCTGGAGCGGGGCATCACCCATTTGCAGCCGGATGTGACGGCGGTGGACCTGCCGCGCGCCGGGCGCTTTCGCGTCTGGGTGGACTGGCACGAACTTTCGCCCGGGGCCGAGGGCGGGCGCGTGTCATCGGCGGTCTACTTCTGCTCGGTCCAAGATCAGGCGTTGCGCATCGAGATGATCCAGTATCTGCGGCTGTCGATGCCCGAGATGAAGCCGCAGTTCGCGGCCCTGGCGCTGACGGCCTGAGGCGTGATGCAGCCCCGCTGGGGGTGAGTTGATGCCGAAAGTCAGCCTTCCCGACTGGCAGGATGAAACGGGTTATGTGCATCCCGTCATCAACGATCATCCAGGCCCTTACCGCTATCAGCTGATGTCTGATCCCGGCGGGCTAACGCAGTTCGGCGCTTTTGTCGAAGAGCTGCCGCCGGGGTCACCCTCGGGCCACCGACATTGGCATGAGGCCGAGGATGAGATGATCCTGATGCTGGCGGGTGAGGTGGTGCTGGTTGAAGCGACCGAAACCACCCTTGGCCCCGGCGATGGGGCGGCCTGGCCTGCGGGGAACGCGGTCGGCCACCGGCTGGACAACCGATCCGACGCCCCGGCGCGGTATCTGGTGATCGGCACCCGCAGCCAGCAGGACCGGATCCACTACACCGATCATGACCTGATTACTGAAAAAGACGGGGCTGCGCGGCGCTATCTGCACCGCGACGGCACGCCCCACCGCAAGGAGGAAAACTGATGACCGATTTCACCATGACGACCGATGCCGATGGCGTCGCCACCATCACCTGGGATGTGGCGGCAAAGTCGATGAATGTGATGTCGACCGAGGCGTTCGGTCTCTTGTCCGACCTGGTTGATCAGGCGCTGGCCGATGCCGGGGTGAAGGGGATCATCCTTACCAGCGGCAAGAAGGATTTCGCCGGGGGGATGGACCTGAACGTCATCGCCCGGATGCGAGCCGGCGGCGCAGAGGCGATCTTTGACGGCGTGATGACCATGCACAAGGTCTTGCGCAAGATCGAACGCGCGGGGATGGACCCGAAGACACTCAAGGGCGGCAAGCCGATTGTCGCCGCCCTGCCGGGCACCGCGCTGGGGATCGGGCTGGAGTTGCCCCTCTCGTGCCACCGGATCATTGCGGCGGACAATCCCAAGGCCAAGATCGGTTTGCCGGAAATCATGGTCGGCATCTTCCCGGGCGCTGGCGGCACCACGCGCCTGTCGCGCAAGCTGGGCGCGATGATGGCGGCACCGTTCCTGCTGGAGGGGAAACTGTCGGACCCGAAGTCCGCCAAATCTGCCGGTTTGATTGATGAGGTTGTGGCGCCTGAGGCCCTTTTGGCCCGCGCCAAGGAATGGGTGCTGACGGCGACCGAGGCTGATCTGGTCAAGCCCTGGGATGCCAAGGGCTACAAGATGCCGGGCGGTGCGCCCTATTCCGCCCCCGGCTTCCCCACGTTTGTCGGCGCAAGCGCCATGGTGCATGGCAAGACGATGGGGGTGTATCCGGCCGCCAAGGCGCTGTTGGGTGCCGTCTATGAAGGGGCTTTGGTGCCCTTTGACACGGCGCTGAAGATCGAGGCGCGGCATTTTACCTCTGTCCTGATGAACCCTTCGTCCACCGCGATGATCCGTAGCCTTTTCATCAACAAGGAAGCGCTGGAAAAGGGTGCCAACCGGCCTGAAGCCCCTGACCAGTCGGTGAAGAAGCTGGGCATCATCGGGGCTGGGATGATGGGGGCGGGGATCGCCTATGTCAGCGCGAATGCCGGGATCGAGGTGGTGCTGATCGACAGCACGCAGGACGCGGCAGACCGGGGCCGCGCGCATTCGGAAGGCATCCTCGACAAGGGGATGAAGCGCGGCAAGGTGACGGCGGCGAAGAAGGAGGAGGTGCTGGGGCGGATCCTCGCGACGACCGATTACGCGGCGCTGAAGGGTTGCGATCTGGTGGTGGAAGCCGTGTTCGAGGACCCAAAGGTGAAGGCCGAGGTGACCGCCAAGGTCGAGGCCGCGACGGATGCGATCTATGCGACGAACACCTCCACCCTGCCGATCTCGGGCCTTGCCGGGGCGTCGTCGCAGGCGGAGAGCTTCATCGGCATCCACTTCTTCAGCCCGGTCGACAAAATGAACCTGGTCGAGATCATCCGGGGCAAGAAGACCGGCGATGTGGCGGTGGCCAAGGCGCTGGATTTCGTGCGGCAGATCCGGAAGACGCCGATCGTCGTGAACGACGCGCGGTTCTTCTATGCCAACCGCTGCATCATTCCCTACCTCAACGAAGGCATCCGCATGGTTGCCGAAGGGGTGGAACCGGCGCTGATCGAGAATGCGGCCAAGCTGGTGGGCATGCCCTTGGGGCCGTTGCAACTGGTGGATGAAACCTCCATCGACCTGGGGGTGAAGATTGCTAAGGCCACGAAGCAGGCCATGGGCGCGGAGTATCCGGATGAGGCGGTGGACAAGGTCCTGTTCTGGCTGGCCGATCAGGGCCGGCTGGGGCGGAAGTCGAAGTCCGGCTTTTACGCCTATGACGACAAGGGGGAGCGGCTGGGTCTGTGGGAGGGGCTTGAGGCGCGCTATCCTTTGGACAAGGTGCAGCCCAGCCTGACGGATGTGCAGCACCGGTTGCTGTTTGCCCAGGTGCTGGAGGCGGTGCGGGCGCTGGAAGAGGGTGTGTTGACCGATATCCGCGAAGGCGACGTGGGCGCGATCCTCGGCTGGGGCTTTGCGCCATGGTCGGGCGGGCCGTTCAGCTGGCTGGACATCATCGGGGCTACCCGCGCGGTGGATATCTGCCGCAGCCTGACCGCCCAGTTCGGCCCGCGCTTCCACGCGCCCGCGCTGTTGCGGGAGATGGCCGAGAAGGGGGAAACCTTCTACGGCCGCTTCGGGGGCCAGAAGGCCGCGGCCTGAACCTGCTGGTAGGATGGGCAAATTGCCCATCCTACGGGTCAGGGATTGACCAGGTTCGGCGGCACCTTGCCTTCAGCGAAGGCGATGAGGTTCGCGACCGCCATCAGCCCCATGCCTTCGCGCACCTCAAGACAGGCGGTGCCAAGGTGGGGGAGGAGGGTGACATTCTCCATCGCCATCAGGGCTTCAGGGACCTTGGGTTCGTATTCGTAGACGTCGAGGCCCGCGCCCGCGATGCGGCCCGCTTGTAGCGTGGCGATCAAAGCGGCCTCATCCACCACATCGCCGCGGGCTATGTTCACGAAGATGCCCGAGGGTTTCATCATCGCAAGCGTTTTGGCGTTGATCAGGTGATGCGTGGCCTTGCCGCCTGGCACGGCGACGACGACGATATCGGCGGCCATCGCCTCCTCCATGCCGACCTGACGGGCGGGCAGGCCGGGGTCGGCGACGGGGGAGCGGTTGAAAAACACCACTTCCATGTCGAAGCCGTAATGGCAGCGCTTGGCGATGGCCTTGCCGATCCGGCCAAAGCCGATGACGCCAAGCCGTTTTCCGGTCACATGGGTGCCCAGCATCTGGGTCGGATGCCAGCCTTCCCAGTTCCCTGCGCGCAATAGACGCTCGCCTTCGCCAAGGCGGCGGGCGGTCATCAGGATGAGGGAAAGGGCAATGTCCGCTGTCGCATCAGTGACCGCGCCAGGGGTGTTGGTGACCTGCACGCCAGCGGCCTTGGCGGCATCAACGTCGATGTGGTTGTAGCCCACGCCGAAGTTGGCCAGAAGCTTTGCCCGGGGGGCGGGCACATCGCCAAAGACGTCAGGCTGAAACCGGTCGCCCAAGGTCGGCAGCACCAGATCGAAGTCACGCAAGGCGATGCGCAGCTCTGGCGCGGACATCGGGTCGGTCCGATCGCGCAGGGTCACGTCAAAGCGGGCGCGCGCGGCGTCAAGCACGCGGTCAGGCAGGCGGCGGGTGATCAGAAGCGATTGCATCAGAAAAGTCTCCCCCCAAGTGGAACGTCATGGCCGGGGCCGATCAGCACGACTTGGCCCTCCTCATCCGGCACGCCCAGAACCAGCACCTCGGACATGACCGGGCCAATCTGGCGGGGCGGGAAGTTGACGACGGCCAGCACTTGCCGCCCGACAAGCCCTTTGGGCGTATAATGCCGGGTGAGCTGCGCAGAGGAGCGTTTTTCGCCGATCCCGGGGCCGAAATCGACCCACAGCTTGATTGCGGGCTTGCGCGCCTCGGGGAAGGGTTCGGCGCGGGTGATGCGGCCGACGCGGATGTCGACGACTTCAAACTGATCGTAGGTGATCATTTGCCAAGCTCCCGTCCCCGGTCGGCGGCGGCTTTCACGGCGCGACGCAAAAGGGCGGGAAAGCCGGTTGCGTCATCCATCAGCACGCCAAGGGCGGCGGCGGTGGTGCCACCGGGTGAGGTGACGTTGATCCGCAGTTGCGCGGCACTTTCAGGCGAGCGGAAGGCCAGTTCGCCCGCCCCGCAGACCGTGGCGCGGGCGAGTTGCATGGCGATATCGGCTGGCAGGCCTTCCGCCTCGCCTGCGGCGGCCATGGCTTCGATCAGGTGGAAGACATAGGCGGGACCCGAGCCGGAGACGGCGGTGACGGCGTCAATCTGGTGTTCACCGGCAAGGTCCACGACCTGGCCGACGGCGGCCATCAGCGTGCGGGCAAGGGCAAAGCCCGCATCCGACACATGGACGTTGCGGCAGAGCGCGGTGATGCCACGGCCCACCATCGCAGGCGTGTTCGGCATCGTGCGGACGATGGGGGTGCGATTGCCCAAGGTCTGTTCAAACGTGGCGATGGTCGTGCCTGCGGCGATGGAGATGAAGAGCGTGGTGCCATTGCCCATCGCCTGCAGGGCGGGCAGGGCCTTGCCCATCATCTGCGGCTTTACCGCCAAAAGCGCCACGGCGGGCGCATCCGGCAGGCCTTCGTTCAGGTGCACGCCGGTCTGAATCAGCCAGTCTGTTGGATTGGGTTCGATCACCCAGACCGCATCCACCGGCAAGCCAGCATCAAGCCAGCCGGTCAAGAGGGCCGTGCCCATCTTGCCGCAGCCCAAGAGCACCAGCCCGTCGCGGGCCACCACGTCCAATGTCATGAAACCCCCCGTCATTCGGGGGACAGGTTAGGCGCGGCCGTAAGCCTCGGCAATGGCGACTTTCATCGCTTCAGCGGGCGTTTCATTGCCCCAGGCGACCATCTGGAAGGCTGGGTAGAACCGTTCCGATGCCATGACGGCCGAAGCGATCAGCCGGTCAATCTGTTCCGGACCGACCATCTGACCGCCCGCCAGCAAGAGGCCATAGCGCCAGACCATCAGTTTCTGTTCCGCCCACCAGGTGAAGGCGCCGGTCCAGACCATGTCATTGCAGCGGTTCAGGACGTCATAGAGGGCCGAGACCTTGTCTTCCGGCGGCTCCATCTCAAACGTGCAGATCAGGCGCAGGGTTTCGTCCTGCGGGCTCCACGCAAGGGTGAGGGAGTAGGTGCGCCACTGACCTTCGACCGCCATGGCGATCTGGTCTTCCGTGACGCGGTCGAATTCCCAGGCGTGATGTTCGGCCAGGGTCTCGACGATGTCGATCGGGTGGAGATCGTCCATCGTTGCGTAGTCTTCGGAAAGCGACATTGCCCGGCCTCATGATGCTGCTTCAGGCGGGGCGAGACCCACTAGAAGCTGGGTGTCTGGCAAGGATCAGCGTCAGCCCGACGATGCCCTTACTAAATATGGTGTGGGCAAAGCGGAAGCCTGTAAAGCGTTTTCTGCATGAAATAGCTGTGGACAACCGGTTTTTCGCTGTGGCGCGACACCAGAGTCTGCAAGCGATGTTTGTCAATATGGCAGCAGATCGATTTTTCCCAGGGGAGCAAAACGGGGGCGGATTGCGGGGATAGTCCGGATAGAAAAGGCCCCCTCGAAAGGGGGCCTAAAAGGCCGATTAACGGGCCGTTCAAATCGCATCAGGCTCTCGGTACATAGTCCTGAAGCTTCTCGACGGCAGGCTCCAGTCGGTCGTGGATCAGGCCCAGAAGTGCGCCCATGCCCTTTCCTTCGAGGTCAGCCGATGGACCGGCTTCGTTGACGAGGATGCGCAGCCCGCGCAGGGCTTCCTCGGCCTCAGCGATTGCATCACGCGGGTCGCGGGAACAGCGATTGCACATCATCTGACCCTCGCATTCCGGCTGGCGGCACGCCGAGCAGCCCAGCGATCTGACCACGACACCTCCGCGTCGAGCTTACGACGCATGGTCCGCTCGGAAGGAATGGGCGTCCAGCCATTCTCTTCAGCCTCCGCCATCAACTGACGATAGCAATCAGTGACATTCCTGCCGGTCCGGCACAGGTCGATGAAACGCTTCAATGCCTCGGAATGGCAGCTTTCCCTTGGGCGAGGAGCAGGCTTCTTGCGCGTCAGTGCGTCTTCCCATTCCTCGCGCGGCACGCCCTTAGTCCGCGCCAGATAGGTGAACAGCGACCGCTCGCCCAATCCGGTCCGATAAGCCACTTCCTCTACAGCCGCGCGAAGTGACTTCCCTGATTTGACCAAGTCCTCAATCTCAACGATTGCATCGGCTTTTCGTTCAGCCGGAGCATAGTTTTTGAGGCTGCGCAGCAAGCCTTGGGATGGCTCGCCAGTGAGTTCGTTCATGTGTTTCTCCTTCGGTTACGCCGTGCCGCGAACGGCTCCGGGTGTTGATAAAACTGCCGAAGGACAGCCCCCACGCGCCTTTAGGCGTTCGCCCTGGACATTGCGCATGGCACCCGGATGAAGATCGACTCTGATGGGCCGCCTTTTCGGGGCGTAACCGCCTTCGGAGTTCTCATTCGGGGCGCTTATCAAGGCACGTCCGAACGGGTGTTACGATGCGGCGGTTCGCCAGAATTGTCAAATAGCGAGATGCCGGCCGGTCGGTCCGCAGCCGGATTCTGTCACCGATTTTACCGGATCGGACCCGGGCGCGACCACCCAGCGGCGCAAATTTTGTTTGACAGCACAGTCTGCAAGTGGATCGGCCCCCTTCATCGCGCAGGCATCACCCAGTTCCCAATAATCAGCTCACCCCGCCCCGCCTCCTCGACCGTCTTCTTCGACCCTACCGAATACGTCACCCGCACCTCGGTCTGGTAGAACCGGCCGAAGATCGAACGGACGTCGGGGTGATCGTTCAGGGACAGCAGGAACCGCCCCTTCAGGCCCGCCAGCTGCTCGGCCATCTCCTCGAACCGCGCCCTGGAAAACAGGCCAGGGCCGTAGTCGCCTTCGTTCCCATAGTAGGGCAGGTCGAGGTAGAAGAGGGTGCCGGGCTTGTCCAGTCGGGCGATGAAGGTGGCGTAGTCCAGGTTCATCACCGTCACCCCTGAAAGGCGGCTGTGCAGCGCCTCAAGGTCAGGTTCCAGCGTGGTCAGGTTGAACCGGGCCGGGCGGTCGGCCGCGAGGCCGAAGTTCCGGCCGCTGATCTTGCCGCCGAAGGCCAGGCGCTGGAGGTAGAGGAACCGGGCGGCGCGCTGCAGGTCGGTCAGCGTGTCGGGGTCGACCGCGACCAGGCGCTCAAAGTTCGCCTGCGTCGTGATCTGGAATCGCAGGAGATCGAGGAAGGCGACGTAGTGTTCCTGCAGCACCCGGAAGAGGGTTTAGACCTCGCGGCCCCGGTCATTGATGAACTCGGCGCGCGGACGTCGTGTCCGTCGCAGGAAGATCCCGCCCATGCCGACAAAGGGCTCGGCATAGGTGTCGTGGACATCGCGGTCGATGATGGCGCAGAGGCGCTTGGCCAGGTTGCGCTTACCGCCCAGGTAGGGGGCGATGGGTCGAATTGGCTGGATTTCAGACATGGACATTAGGTGCGATTCCCACTGACGTTTGCCCCGCCCTCGAGGGTCGGGTGCGGCCATAAGGATCTGCTGGTCGGTGGGGTTTCGTGAAGCCGTGCCCCGCGTTGAAGGGGTGTTGACGCACCCTTTCAACCGCCTGTTAAACGGGGGTCAGAAGTTCTCGGCGATCACCACGCGCACGTAGCCTTCGGAGGGCAGGCTTTCCTCAAGCGATCCGGGCCAGTTGATGTGGAAGAGGCACTGCACGCCCTTGCGCGGGGTGGCGGTGTCACCAGCGCCCCAGGGGTAAAAGACGATCCCGTTCGCGGGCGTCAGCACCCGCGACACGCCGTTGATCGTGTAGGTCCCGTCGGCGATGATCGCGGGCTGGCGGTCGATGAAGACCGGCGCACCGTCGCTTTCCCGGGCGGAAAAGGTGACACCCAGCGCGTCCTCCAGACTGAAGCCGAACTCATAGGCCAGCCAAGGCAGCCGGTCGCCCGCGCGGACGGTGAAGATCTTGGCGTCGCTCATGCGGTCAGCTCCACGATGCGGCCAGCACGGGCGGGGTTCAGGATGACCCCC
>JAAUPC010000047.1 GCA_012036325.1 Paracoccaceae bacterium | reverse complement strand
AAGCCGGAATCGGCGTTGCGGTTGAGCGTCGGAAACAAAAGGCCTAGGCCAAGGGGGGGCGGGGCCGGCCTTCAGACCCGCCCCAACCGCCCAGCCGCCCAGCGCGCGGCGTCGGCCACCGCCGGATCTGGGTCTTCGACCAGACGTTCGGCAGCGGGGCGCAGCATCGGATTTCCCGAATTGCCAACTGCATAAAGCACGTTGCGCACGAACCGGTCCCGCCCGATCCGCTTGATCGGGCTGCCCTGAAACCGCGTCCGGAACCCCGCATCATCCAGCGCCGCAAGGTCTGCCAGGTCCGGCAACCCCACGCGCGGCTGATAGCCCATCTCGGTCGCCGCCACCGCGAACTTGTTCCAGGGACAGACCGCCAAACAGTCATCGCAGCCATAGATCCTGTTGCCCATCAGCGCCCGCAATTCCTCATCCACCGGCCCGCGATGTTCGATCGTGAGGTAGGAAATGCACCGCCGCGCATCCAGCTGGTAGGGCGCCGGAAAGGCACGCGTCGGGCACACATCGAGGCAAGCCGTACAGGTTCCGCAATGCGAAACCTCCGGCGCATCCGGCTCCAGCTCCTGCGTGGTGAAGATCGCGCCCAGAAACACCCAGTTCCCCAGATCGCGCCCCAGAAGGTTGGTGTGCTTGCCCTGCCAGCCCAACCCCGCCGCCTGCGCCAAGGGCTTTTCCATCACCGGCGCGGTATCGACAAACACCTTGATCTCCGCGCCCGAAGCATCGACCAGCCACCGCCCCAACCGCTTCAGCCGCCGCTTCACCAGATCATGGTAATCCTTGCCCTGCGCATAGACCGACACGACCCCCCGGTCCCGCTCTGCCAATCCTGCCATCGGGTCACTCTGTGGAGTGTAAGCCTCCGCCAGCATCACCACTGACCGCGCCTCAGGCCACAACGCCGCCGCTGACCCGCGCCAGGCTTCACGCTCCGCCATCCAGGCCATCTGCCCATGCCGACCTTCGTCCAGAAACGCCCGCAACCGCCCCGCCGCCTCGGGCACCGCATCAGGGCGACAAATTCCTACCTTGACGAAACCCTCCTCCAAGGCCCGCGCCACCAGCTGCTCTTTCGTCAGGCCTTTCATCTTTGCGCAAATATCCCGGGGGGTGCGGGGGGTTGGCCCCCCGCCCGGTCAGGTTCAGAAATCCAGATCGGCATAATGCGCCGATGGCGGAAAGCCTGAAATCTGATCCGCCAGCAAAGGCCGGAAGCTGGGCCGCGACTTGATCTTGGCATACCAGTCCTTCAACACCGCATGCCGGTGCCAATCCACGTCACTGATATAGTCCAGACAGCTCAGATGCGCCGCAGCGGTGAAATCCGCCAGCGTCATCTCATTCCCGGCCAGCCAGCGCCGCTGGTCCAGCAGCCAGGCCATGTAATCCAGGTGATACTTGATCCGCGCCGACCCCAGCTTAACGTTCTTGCTGTCAGGATAGCCCTGCCCGGTGACCTTCTTGTTCACCCGCTCATACAGAAGCTTCGACGTCACCTCATTGTGGAACTTGTCGTCAAACCAGGCGCACAGCCGCCGCACCTCATAGCGGCCATCGGCACTGCGCGGCATCAGGGGCGGCTCGGGTGCGGCTTCTTCGATATATTCGCAGATCGCCTGGCTTTCGCTCATCGTGCGGGTGCCCATCTTCAGGATCGGCACTTTCCCCGCCGGGTTCCGGCGCAGGAAATCCGGCGTTGGCTCCCAATACCGCTCTTCGACCAACTCCACCTCGATCTTCTTTTCCGCCAGCGTCAGCCGCACCTTGCGGCAAAAGGGCGAGAGGGGGACATGGTAAAGTCGGTTCATCGGGCAAACACCTTTCGATGCTGTCCTCATTGCCGCGATGGCCTGCGGAATTCAATCCCCTGCGCCGCTCAACCCTCGAAACAGGCGGATCGCCCGTCTGCGGCGATGGTTTCCGCGCCCGAGATGATGCTGCGGGTCCGGCTGCGCACAAAGCTGGAGGGGTTGGCCGCATCGCGTCCCTTGGGGTCGGGCAGAACAGCGGCCAGACGGGCAGCCTGCAGCGCGCTCAGGTCCTTTGCATCCACGCCAAAGTAATGCTGCGCCGCCGCCTGCACGCCGAACACGCCCTCATCAAACTCGGCCACGTTCAGGTAGACATGCAGCACACGTTCCTTGGACCAGACAAGCTCCACCACCGGGGTCAGCACCGCCTCCAACGCCTTGCGGAGGTAGCTGCGCCCATGCCAGAGGAAGACATTCTTCACCACTTGCTGGCTGATCGTGCTGGCGCCGCGATTGCTGCCTTCCTCAATCGCCTGGCGGATCGCGGCCATGTCAAAGCCCCAGTGGTCGCAGAAATTCGCATCTTCTGCCGCCACGGCGCTGCGGCCCATGACCGGGGCAATCTCTTCCCAACTGACCCAGTCCTTCTCGATCCCGCCCAGCCGCCAGGCCTCACCCAACTGGTAAAGGTTGATCGGCGGGGGCAGAAAGCTGAACAGCAGGATCAGCACGGCATAAAACGCCGCAAAGGCCCCCAGACCGCGACCAAGCCATTTCGCCACCACCCGCCACAGGCGTGGCTTTGGCGCGGGCGCATCCTCGGCCTTGGTCTTGGCCGCGCGCTTGCGCTTGGCCGGGGCTTTCTCAGCCGGGGTTGGGGCGGGTTTGTCGCTCATCCGAAGGGTTAGACGCGGGCACTCGCGCCCCGTCAAGGGTAGCGCTTACACCCGACCGCCGCCAAGCTGATCTTGTGGCCAATGCAAGGGCGGGATCTTTTCCAGGAACTGCTTCAGCCCGGCCTCCGCCTCATGGCTGAGCGAGGTATGGATCACACGGCCCGTTTCGCGGAAGGGTTCCAGCCGTTCCATCACTTTGTCGGTGGTGATCTTGCGGATCAGCATGCCGACCGCCGCACCCCCCTTGTCCAGGCTGTGGCCCACGTCGCGCAAAAAGCCGTCGTCAATGCCCACATCGCTGAACTTGCCCGCGATCGCGCCCGCGCCTGCCCCGACCGCAGCACCCACCAGCGGGTTCAGGAACAGAAGGCCGATCAGCGTGCCCCAAAGCCCGCCGCCGATGGCCCCACCTGTCGTCAGGTTGATCGACTGGTTTAGGGTAACCTTGCCTTCCGCGTCGCGGGTGACAACGACCACATCCTCCATCTCGATCAGGTACTGCTTTTGCAGGCCCACCAGCGCCTCGGCGGCGGCAAAGGCGGTGGCTTCATCAGGGAAAGCGACGACGATCAGGTCAGACATGGTGTCCTCCACGAAAGGGCAGGAAAAGGGGCCGCTGCATCAGCAACGGCCCCTGTCTAACACATCCAAAGCGGTTTGAGCAGCCGATTCCTACTCTGCCGGAACCTTCGCCACTTCGTCGCTGAGGGGGTAGGGCAGGCGGCTGACCATTTCCTTCGGGCAGACCTGCAGGAAATTCCGCCGCTCGCTGTCCCAGTTCGCAAGGATCCGCTCACCAATCCGGCTGCCGGTTTCCTCGACATGCCGGGTGATCAGCGTTTTCAGCTGCAGCTCCCAATGCGGGTGGCCAACGGCAAGGGGAAGGATGGTTTCCAGGTTCATGAAATCCTCGGCCACGCCCTTGGGGTCGTAGACATAGGCCATGCCCCCGGTCATCCCGGCACCAAAGTTGGCCCCGATCCGCCCCAGAACCACCGCGACACCGCCGGTCATGTATTCACAGCCGTTCGACCCGCAGCCTTCGACCACCACGCTCGCGCCACTGTTCCGCACCGCAAACCGCTCACCCGCACGGCCGCTGGCGAACAGGAACCCATCTGTCGCTCCGTACAGCACGGTGTTGCCGATGATCGTGTTCTCCTCCGCCTTCAAGGGGGATGACATCAACGGCCGCACCGTGATCGTGCCGCCCGACAGGCCCTTGCCGACATAGTCGTTGGCGTCGCCTTGGACCTCCAGCTTCAGGCCGCGGACCGAGAACGCCCCAAGCGACTGCCCGCAAGACCCCGTCAGCTTCACCGTCAGATGGTCCGGCTGCAGCGCATTCCGCATCCCGAACTTCTTCACGATATGGCTTGAGGCCCGCGTCCCGATGGTCCGCAGCGTGTTGCGCACCGCATAGGACAGCTGCATCTTCTCGCCATCCTCAAAGAACCGGTGCCCGTCGCGGATGATGTCGGCATCCAGCGTGTCCGGCACCGCATTGCGCGGTTTCGACCGGTCATAGGTGATCTTCTGCGACCCATCCACGCTGATCAGCATCGGGTTCAGGTCAAGGTCATCCAGGTTCGCCGCCCCACGGCTGACCTGCGTCAGCAGATCCGCCCGCCCGATGATTTCATCCATCGACCGCGCACCGATGGAGGCGAGGATCTCCCGCACCTCCTGCGCGTAGAAAGTGATCAGGTTCACCACCTTTTCCGCCGACCCCGTGAACTTCTGCCGCAGCGCCTCATTCTGGGTACACACGCCCACCGGGCAGGTGTTCGACTGGCACTGCCGCACCATGATGCAGCCCATCGCGATCAGCGCCGCGGTCCCGATGCCGTATTCCTCGGCCCCGAGCATGGCTGCCATGACGATATCCCGCCCCGTGCGCAGGCCCCCGTCCGTACGCAAAGTCACCCGCTCCCGCAGGTTGTTCATCGCGAGCACCTGATGCGCCTCGGTCAGGCCCATCTCCCACGGCAGACCGGCATACTTGATGCTGGTGGCAGGGCTGGCGCCCGTGCCGCCATTGTGGCCGGAAATCAGGATCACGTCGGCCTTCGCCTTCGCCACGCCCGCCGCAATGGTCCCGACACCGCTGGACGACACCAGCTTCACCGTCACCTTTGCGCGCGGGTTGATCTGCTTCAGATCGTAGATCAGCTGCGCAAGGTCCTCGATACTGTAAATATCGTGGTGCGGCGGCGGGGAAATCAGCGTGACCCCCGGCGTCGAATGCCGCAGCCGAGCGATCAGCGCCGTGACTTTCATCCCCGGCAGTTGCCCACCCTCGCCGGGCTTGGCCCCTTGGGCGACCTTGATCTCCAACTCCTCACAGGCGTTCAGATATTCCGCCGTCACGCCAAAGCGCCCCGACGCCACCTGCTTGATCTTGGCGGATGGATTGTCCCCATTCGGCTCCGGCACGAAATGCGCCGGGTCTTCGCCGCCCTCGCCCGAGTCGGACTTCGCCCCGATCCGGTTCATCGCCACGTTCAGCGTCTTGTGCGCCTCGGGGCTCAGCGCCCCCAGCGACATACCCGGTGTGACAAAGCGCTTCCTAATCGAGGTGATGCTTTCCACCTCCTCAATCGGCACCGGCTTGCCCAGGGTCTTGATGTCCAGAAGATCCCGCAGATGGATCGGCGGATTGGCCCGCATCGCCGCCGAATACTGCTTCCACAGGTCATAGCTGGCCCGGTCGCAGGCCGATTGCAGCATGTGCATCGTCTGCGCTTCCCAGGCGTGCTTTTCGCCCGACCGCCGCGCCTTGTAGAACCCGCCAATCGGCAGCACATCCGCCCCGCCGCGCCAGCCCTTGGCGTGGACCTCTTCCAGCTTCTGCTCAACCCCCGTCAGGCCAATCCCGGAAATCCGGCTTTGCATGCCCGGGAAATACTCCGCCACCATGGCACGGGACAGGCCAACCGCCTCAAAGTTCAACCCGCCGCGATAGCTGGAGATCACCGAAATCCCCATCTTCGACATGATCTTCAGCAACCCTGCGTCGATGGCATCCCGATACCGCCGCATCGCATCGGTGAGGCTGCCTTCCAGCAAGCCCCGCTCAATCCGATCCGCAATCGAATCCTGCGCAAGGTAGGCGTTGACGGTCGTGGCACCAGACCCGATCAGCACGGCAAAGTAATGCGGGTCAATGCATTCCGCCGACCGCACGTTGATGCTGCAGAACGTCCGCAGCCCCTTGCGCGTCAGCCAGGAATGGACCGCTGACGTGGCAAGGATCATCGGCATCCCCACCTTTTCCGGCCCCTGATGTTCATCCGTGAGCACCAGCTGCCCAGCGCCCGACCGCACGGCATCTTCCGCCTCGGCCCGGATCCTCTCCAGCCCCACGCGAAGATCGTCCAAAGACGGGCCGACCGGGAAGGTGCAGTCGATGAACGCCACCTGATCGCCAAAGCGCTCGACCATCACGTCAAACTCGCGGTTCGCGATGAAGGGGCTTTCCAGGACCAGAATCTCGGTCTGGCTGTTGTTCTCGTCCAGCACGTTCCGCAGGTTGCCAAAGCGGGTTTTCAGCGACATCACCCGACCCTCGCGCAAGCTGTCGATGGGCGGGTTCGTCACCTGGCTGAAGTTCTGGCGGAAGTAGTGGCTCAGCGGCCGGTAGACGTTCGACAAGACAGCAGGCGGCGTGTCATCGCCCATGGAGGCGACCATTTCCTTGCCGTCCTCGGCCATCGGGGCCAGAACCTGCTCCAGCTCCTCCACCGTAAAGCCCGCCGCGATCTGGCGCTTGCGCAGGTCAGCCCCGGCAAAGACCGGCGTTTCCGGCACGTCCTTCAACAGCGCGTTCAGATCGACAATCTTGCCCACCCAATCCGCATAGGGCTGGGCGGCGGCAAGTTTGTCTTTCATTTCAACGTCGTGGTAAAGTTTCCCCTCGACCATATCGACGGCAATCATCTGCCCCGGCCCCAAGGCCCCTTTCTCACGGATCGTCGCTTCGTCCACCGGCACCATGCCCGCCTCGGACCCGGCGATCAGCATCCCGTCCCCGGTCACCACATAGCGCATCGGCCGCAACCCGTTGCGGTCAAGCCCGCCGCAGACCCAGCGGCCATCGGTCATCGCCAGCGCCGCCGGGCCATCCCAAGGCTCGATGACCGAGTTGCAGTAGGAATACATGTCCGCCCAGGCCTGCGGCATGTCGGTGGTGGCTTTCGACCAGGCTTCCGGCACCAGCATGGTCTTGGCCAATGGGGCACTGCGCCCCGACCGCACCAGCACTTCAAACACCGCATCCAGCGCGCCACTGTCAGACGTGCCCGAGGGGATGATCGGCTTGATATCCTCCGCCGCGTCGCCAAAGTTGTTCGACGCCATGCGGATTTCGTGGGACTTCATCCAGTTGACGTTGCCCTTCAGCGTGTTGATTTCGCCGTTGTGCGCCAGCATCCGGAACGGTTGCGCCAGCCACCATTGCGGGAAAGTGTTGGTGCTATAACGCTGGTGATAGATCGCAAAGGCGCTTTCAAACCGTTCGTCCATGAGATCGGGATAGAAGACTGCCACCTGCTCGGCCAGCATCATGCCCTTGTAGATGATCGACCGGCAGGAAAGGCTGCACAGATACATGCCCTGAATCTGGCTGGCGATGGCGGCTTTCTCGATCCTGCGGCGGATGATGTAAAGCTCGCGCTCAAACGCCTCGGCGTCGATGTCCTTGTCGCAACGGATCAGGATCTGCTCGATCTCGGGCCGCGTCGCATTGGCCTTGTCGCCGAGGACGGATGTGTTCACCGGCACATGCCGCCAGCCATAGATGTAATGCCCCATCCGCAGCACTTCAGCCTCAACGATGGTGCGGCAGCGTTCCTGCGCGCCAAAGTCGGTGCGTGGCAGGAAGACCTGACCCACGGCAATCAGCTTGCCCATATCCGGCTCGTGCCCCGTCCGGCGGACCTGGTCGTAAAAGAACTTGACCGGGATCTGCACATGGATCCCCGCGCCGTCGCCGGTCTTGCCATCCGCGTCCACCGCGCCCCGGTGCCAGACCGCCTTCAGCGCGTTGATCCCGTTCTCCACGACCTTCCGGCTCGGCTTGCCGCTGATGGAAACCACCAACCCCACCCCGCAGGACGAATGTTCATCCTCGGCCTTGTAAAGCCCGTTCGCATCCAGCCAGGCACGCTTGGCTTCTTCGGCGGCAACCCATGCAGCGTCATATTTGGTCATGGCGTATCCCTCTCACTCACTGGCCAGCAGCGGGAATTTCTCCACACACTGCGCGCGCGTCAAAACTTGCCGATCCGCGCCCGCGAAGGCGTAACTGTCGGGTTTCATGTCAATGTAGATTTCATTCGTCATCGTCAGGCCGCTTGCATCGTCAAAGAGGCCAATCGGCAGTTCGACATTGCCGGAATAGGGGCCATCGGCCGTCACCCGAAACCAGATCGCCGACCCGCACTCCCGGCACCAGGCCCGCTCGCCCCAGCCGGAGGACTTGCGCTTGGCAATATGCTCTGCGCCCACCCAATCCACGTTGCCTCTGGCACCGTGATCCCGAGGAGGGCTGAGCCTGTCCACTTCCGGCACATCGGGCAATGGCACACCCCGAAATGCGTGCCCGTCAGCACGGCCTTGAACCGCACCGCGCCGCACAGGCAGCCGCCGTCCCGCTCAAGGCGCATCGCTGACCCTCCAGACCGGGGCCTCAGCCGTCAGCACATCGCAATCATACTTCGGCTGGGTATCAAGAAACCCTTCCTCGCCCGGGAAAATGAACTCCACCGGGCTGCCGTCAATCGGCAACCACTGGCCATCGCCCAGATCCGTTTCCCCGGGGCCCGAGAAGAACAGCCGCCACTCGGCATGCAGATACTCATTCCCTCGCGACCGACGCAGGACATTGCGCATCACATCGGATTCGATGAAATCCACCTCGGTTTCCTGCAGGGTGATCCCGTCGATCACCGCCGTCTTGCCGGTCAGCCGGTCATAGCCCTTGGCCCCGCTGGCGCTGCCGTCATCGCGGCTCATCCCGAAATCCCAAGTGTCGATGCCGGTGGACAGAAGCTCCGAGAAACTCGCCTCATCCGCACGGACCGGGTCCAGCACCTGCTTTACGGTGGGGTTGTAGGTGTAGCTTTCGACCCACTGCCCCTCACTGTCGATGCGCGAGGTGAAGAAGACCCCCTCCTGATCAAAATCCGCCCGCCACTGATCCCCCGGCGCATCCGCGCTGCAGCGGAAGTGGTTTGACACCCGGCAAGCCTTGGACTGCACGGTCATGAACACCTCACAGCCCTGAGGTGCGGTCCAGGTCCCGGCAAGGGTGGGGGTGGGCAGAAAGGCGATGCACAGGAAAAGCAGTTTCATGCTGGCACCTCGCGGTCAGACGCCCTGGAAACCGCGCCAAGCGTCATGCAGCCGTATCTGGGCTGTTCGTCGCCAAAGCCGGGTTGTCCAGGCAAGGAAAGCTGCGCTAGCCTGCTGTTTGACCCGCTAAGAATGTTGCTATCATGGGTGACTTCCAAAGTGACCGTAAGGTCGAGTTCTTCATTGTAGGCACGCACTTCCCGCCCCGTGAAAGACGGAATCGGGTACGGCAAGTGGGCGATGACGATCACTTCAATCCTGAGAAAGGTCTTCCCCGCCAATTCTACCGTTTCGCCAGAGTACTCAGCCGTCTCAGTGCCCGAAACAGGTCGCCAAAGACCGAACATCTTCGCCTCGCCTACAGCGGAAGATGAGCCAAATCCTTTGCGGACAATGTCCCCATCCTTGTCTCCCGACATTTGCAGTCTTGAGCTTCCGTCACCCCAAACATCATCCAGCGACGACAAACCGGTGGTCGGATCATTTATCGAAACGGATGTAAGACCTGTGCTGTCAAAGCTTTCGCCGCGCCCGATGACCCCATTTGTCGACGGGCAACTATACAGGTTATCCACTTCACAGATATCGGTCTGCACCGTCGCGATCAGCTTGCAGGTTTCGGGCCGAACAAAAACATCGGCCATTGCCGGCAGTCCGCCAGCGCAAGCTATCATGAAAGCAAGGACCGCACGCATCACCGTTGCACCCCAAGTCAGGTCACAGACCCTGACGTTTCACGTTTCCCAGTCCGCCCTCAGCGCCAGACGCTTAGCCGACAGATGCCAGACACATACCAGACGCTTAACGAACGGTTCATCATTCCGCCGCCACGGCCCCAGTCTGGGAAACATAGCCAAGGATCGCCTCCGCCGCCTCACGCCCGTCACGGATCGCCCAGACCACAAGGCTGGCGCCGCGCACGATATCCCCCGCCGCATAGACGCCGGCAGGCTGGTCTCATGGGTGCGGAAATCGGCCTTGATCGTGCCCCAGCGGGTAACCTTCAGCTCTGGCACACCCCAAGGGTAGGCAGCGCCTCCGGCTCAAACCCCAGCGCCTGAATGACCAGATCGGCGGGTTCGACATAGTCAGCGCCTTCGATGATCTCAGGCGTCTGGCGACCCGTCGCGTCCGGCGCGCCAAGGCGCATGCGTTGCACCATCACGCCATCAACCTCGACCCCGCCGGTAAAGCCCTTCGGCGCGGAAAGCCACACGAATTCAACGCCTTCCTCCTCGGCGTTCTGCACCTCACGCTGCGACCCCGGCATGTTCGCCTTGTCGCGGCGGTAAAGGCACTTCACCGACAAGGCACCCTGCCGGATCGCCGTCCGCACACAGTCCATCGCGGTATCGCCGCCGCCGATGACGACGACGCGCTTGCCGCTGGCGTTCAGCTCACCCGACTCGAACTCTGGCACGTCATCGCCAAACCCATGCCGATTGCTGGCGGTCAGATAGTCCAGCGCCTTGACCACACCCTTTGCCCCCACGCCGGGAGCCTCGATGTCGCGCGATTTGTAGACGCCAGTTGCGATCAATACCGCGTCATGTTGGCCGCGGATCGCGTCAAAAGTGATGTCATCGCCCACATTGCAATTGGCCACGAACTGCACGCCGCCATCCGCAAGCTGTTGAATACGCTGCATGACAACCGGTTTTTCCAGTTTGAAGCCCGGGATGCCATAGGTCATAAGGCCCCCCGCCCGGTCATAGCGGTCATAGACCGTGACCTGCACGCCCTGCCGCCGCAGCACATCCGCCGCGGCAAGGCCCCCCGGCCCCGCGCCGATGATGCCCACGCTTTCGGTGCGTTCAGCATGGGGGCGGATCGGCTTGACCCAGCCCTGCTCCCACGCAGTGTCGGTGATGTATTTCTCAACCGCGCCGATGGTCACGGTGCCGTGGCCCGATTGTTCGATCACGCAGTTGCCTTCGCACAGCCGGTCCTGCGGGCAGATTCGGCCGCAGATTTCCGGGAAGGTGTTGGTGGCCTGGCTGACCTCATAGGCCTCTTGCAGACGGCCCTCGGCGGTCAGCTTCAGCCAGTCAGGAATGTTGTTGTGCAAGGGGCAATGCGACTGGCAGTAAGGCACACCGCACTGGCTGCAGCGCCCGGCCTGCTCAGCGGCCTTTTGTTCGGCGAACTCCCGATAAATCTCATCGAAATCCTGCGCGCGTGAGGATGGGTCACGCTTCTCGGGCGTTTCCTTGCCCAAGGTCACGAATTTCAGCATCTTCTGCGTGGCCATAGGCTGCGCCTCCCAGCGGATCTATCGGGAGCGCCTTCCTACAGCCCTTCGGTCCGGAATAAAAGTCAGTATAGTTTACCTATTTGCAGGTTTTTTCCCGACTACGGCAGGAAAGCTGACATTTTCCGCGTGAACTAGGTCAGCACACGTTCCAGATCGACCTAGAACCCGAAGGATAAAGCCAAAAGCGCCGCGCTTCCGACGATGATTCGCCACCAGCCGAACAGCGCATAGCCGTGGCGCGAGATATAGCTCAGCACCCAGCGCACCACCAAAAGTGCTGTGACAAAGGCCACGGAAAATCCAACTGCAATGTCCCAAACTGCCCCGAAATCAAGCATATCACGGCTTTTGTACAGATCATAGGCCACAGCGGCCCCCATCGTCGGCAGGCTGAGGAGGAAGGAAAACTCAGCCGCCGCCCGCTTTTCCACCCCCATCAGCAGCGCGCCGACAATCGTCGCCCCGGACCGGCTGACCCCAGGAACCATCGCCAGGCACTGACAAAACCCGATCGCCAGCGATTTGCCCAGCGGCAGCGCCAGCGCATCCCGGTGCACCGCGCCGGTGCGATGCGGTCAATCACCAGCAGCACAAACCCGCCAAGGATCAGCATGATGGCGATCAGCATCGGTGTCTCGAACAAGACCGTCTTGATGAAGTCATGCGCCAGAAGGCCGACCACAACGGCCGGCAAGAACGCCAGCAGGATTGAGACAATCGCCCGCCGCGCCGCATCGTCGTGCCGCGCCCGAAGGAAGAGCTGCGTCACCATCGCCGCATAGACCGAGGTCAGCGCCAAAATCGCCCCAAGCTGGATCACCACTTCGAACGTGCGGCCTTTGGAGTCGAAACTGAGGAAGTGCCCGGCCAGCAGCAGATGCCCGGTTGAAGAGACCGGCAGAAACTCGGTCAGACCCTCGAGAAGACCAAGGAAGGCCACGGTCAGGGTTTGGTCCAAACCCTCAGACCTTCTTCAGGTTCTTGGCCGACCCCTTGATGGCCGCATACTGGCCTGAGGGGCGATAGCGCCACAGATACTCCGGCAGCACCGCGTCCATCGCGGTGGGGGCAATTCCAAGATCGGCAAAGCCCTTGGCTCCCGGGGCAACCACATTGTCACGCGCCAAGTTCTTCACTTGATCGCGGGTGATCATCTTGTTCTCGATCAGCCCCAGCGACACGGCCTGCAGCGCATCGAAGCCAAAGCCCATGATCCGCGCGAAGAAGAACGGGACGTTGACCACGGCACGGCGGCGCTGGATGACCTTGAGCATCCGGCCCATCAGACCGCGGAACGTGTCCACCTCGGGCCCGCCAAGTTCATAGACACCAGGGCTGCCTGGCCCAGCGCGGCCTTCACCGCCGCCTGCGCCACATCATCCACATAAACCGGCTGGAACCGGGTTTCCGCCCCGACCACGGGCAGGACCGGCCCCATCCGGGTCATTGCGGCGAAGCGGTTGAAAAAGCCGTCTTCGGTCCCGAAGATGATCGACGGGCGTAGGATCACCGCGCTGGGGAAGGCGGCCTGAGCCGCCTCTTCCCCCAGCGCCTTGCTGCGGGAATAGTCGCTGTCCGACGCCGCATCCGCCCCGATGGCTGAGATTTGCACCAGATTTGCCACCCCTTCAGCCGCGGCGATCCGGGCAATCCGGGCAGCACCATCCGCTTGCACCGCATCAAAGGTGTTTTTGCCCGACCGGTTCAGGATGCCCACACAATTCACCACCGCCTGCGCCCCAAGCAGCGCCGCGCGGACTGACGCATCGTCACGAATGTTGCAGGCCACCGGCTCTACTTGCCCTGGCGTGCCATAAGGGCGCACGAAAAGCGCCTCGTTCGGGCGGCGGACCGCGACCCGGACGCGCCAACCCTCTTTTGCCATACGCCGTGCGATATAGCGGCCAACGAAGCCCGAACCGCCAAAGATGGTGACAAGCCTGGTCATGCCTGAACTCCTGTTCGAAGCCGCGAAAGGGCTGGAAACTGGCCGGATCAATACCCCCCGCGCGGGAACCGGGCAAGGCCAAACCGGTGCGGCAAATTTTGGTGTCGGGCCGTTGACTTCGCCAAACCGGGCCGTTACATCGCCCATCAGTGCCCAGATGGCGGAATTGGTAGACGCACTGGTTTCAGGTACCAGCGCTGCAAGGCGTGGAGGTTCGAGTCCTCTTCTGGGCACCATTCCAAAGGCCGCGCTTCCGCAAGGGGCGCGGCCTTTCGCTTTTCCGGCCCCCCTATACAGCTTGCACTGTTTCAGGTAGGTGCCCCCCACGGTCGAGATTCCGGGACTGTGGGCGAGGAGGCCCGCACCAAGGGGACAGGGGCCGTTTGGCTTATCGGGCATCACAAGGTGCCCCCCTTTGGAAAGACATCCATGACGATGACAAACGTGGCCGCGCCGCTGGCGCAGGCTTTGGCAGGCAAGGGCTATGAGGCCCTGACTGCCGTGCAATCCGCTGTGCTGGTTGAAGGCGTGGCTGGCCGAGACCTTCTGGTTTCGGCGCAGACCGGATCAGGCAAGACCGTGGCTTTCGGTCTGGCGATTGCGCCCGAGATTTTGGGCGGGCAAGACCGCCTGCTGTATGCCGACCATCCTCTGGCATTGATCATTGCCCCCACGCGGGAACTGGCGCTGCAGGTCGCGCGGGAACTGGAATGGCTTTATGCCGGCGCAGGCGCGAAGATCGCCACTTGCGTCGGTGGCATGGACTACCGCACCGAAAAGCGCGCGCTGGAACGTGGGGCGCATATCGTCGTCGGCACGCCCGGCCGCCTGCGTGACCATATCGACCGCCGCAGCCTTGACCTTTCCGGCCTGAAAGCCGCCGTGCTGGATGAGGCGGATGAGATGCTGGATCTCGGCTTTGCCGAAGATCTGGAGTTCATCCTTGCCGCCGCCCCTGCCGAGCGCCGGACCCTGATGTTTTCGGCCACCGTGCCGAAGGAAATCGAAAAGCTGGCAGGCACCTTCCAGAACGATGCCCTGCGCATCGTGGCGCAAGGCGAAGCAAAGCAGCACGTCGATATCGAATACAAGGCGATGTCGGTGGCCGTGCGTGACCGCGATCATGCCATCTTCAACGCGCTGCGGTTCTATGATGCCCGCGCGGCCATCGTGTTCTGCAAGACACGCGCCAATGTGAACAACCTCTTGGCCCGGATGGGCAATCGCGGCTTTCAAGTGGTGGCGCTGTCGGGCGAACTTTCGCAGCAGGAACGCACCCACGCGCTGCAGGCCCTGCGCGACGGGCGCGCGCGGGTCTGTATCGCCACGGACGTCGCCGCACGCGGGATCGATCTGCCGGGGCTGGATCTGGTGATCCATGCCGATCTGCCATCGAATTCCGAAACCCTGCTGCACCGGTCGGGGCGTACCGGACGCGCGGGGGCCAAGGGGGTTTCCGCGTTGATCGTGGTGCCTG
>JAAUPC010000046.1 GCA_012036325.1 Paracoccaceae bacterium | reverse complement strand
GGCGCTCGCGCAGACGGCGGTATCGGTGATGAATTGCCAAATTCCCGTGCCGGGCCCATCAGGGGCGGGCCAGTATATTGACCCTTATGGCAAGCTGGTTCCGGCGGGCACGCAGGGCGCGTTTCCCGGTGCAGGGCGGCCGTTTACCGGTGAGGAAGTCAAGGCGGCGTTTCAAGGCCGCACACTACCCGGCACCAGCTATCAGCAGAGCCAAGCCTATCTCCAATATATCCGGCGCTTGCAGGCAGGGCAGAGCGGCTTTACCTGTTTCGCATCCATTCAAATGCCGCGCTGATCCTGACTCGCCCGGCATCAGGTCGGGGGGAACAGGATTTTCATGAAACTTGCTTCACTAAAATCGGGCCGCGATGGCCAACTGGTGATCGTCTCCGATGACCTTGCTTGGTACGCCGCGGCGCTCGGCATCGCGCCAACGCTGCAATATGCGCTCGACAATTGGGACATGGTTGCCCCGCGGCTTCAGGCTTTGGCGACGGATTTGAACCATGAAGTGATCCCGCGCGAACGCTTTCATGAGCGTGACGCCGCTGCGCCGCTGCCGCGGGCTTATCAGTGGGCCGATGGTAGTGCCTATGTAAATCATGTCGCGTTGGTGCGGCAGGCGCGCGGCGCAGAAATGCCGGACAGCTTCTGGCACGATCCGTTGATGTATCAGGGCGGCAGTGACGCCTTTCTCGGCGCCCGCGATCCGATCCCTGCCGGCGATCCGGCTTGGGGATGCGATCTGGAGGCCGAAGTGGTGGTGGTCACCGGCGATGTGCCCATGGGCGTGTCAGCCGACGATGCGCGCGCCGCGATCCGGCTCGTCGGCCTCACCAACGATGTCTCGCTGCGCGGGCTCATCCCCGATGAACTCGCCAAGGGCTTCGGCTTTTTCCAGTCCAAACCGTCGAGCAGCTTCTCGCCCGTCTTCGTCACCCCGGACGCGCTGGGCCGCCGCTGGGACGGCGGCAAGCTGCATGGTGCATTATGTGTCGATTTAAACGGTGCGCCGCTCGGGAGGGCGGATGCCGCCCATGACATGACCTTTGATTTCGGACGGCTCATCGCCCATGCCGCCAAGACCCGCCGCCTTGGTGCAGGTACCATTATAGGGTCGGGCACCGTGTCAAACCGGGGCGCAGACGGCGGCCCCGGTCGTCCCATTGCCGAAGGCGGGCTTGGCTACAGCTGTCTTGCCGAAGTGCGCACCGTTGAGACGATCCTGACCGGCGCGCCGCAAACATCGTTCCTGAAACCGGGCGATACCGTCCGCATCTGGATGGATGACGACCGGCACCACAGCATTTTCGGCGCGATCGAGCAGCTGGTCCAATAAGCAAAAGGCGGCCCGGGTTGCTCCGGACCGGCTTTCCTCTACCCCCCCATGTTGCCCAGCGCGTCGCTCAGCGCACAGGATGCCGGGCCAAGAATAACGATGAACAGCACCGGCAGGATGAACAGGATCAATGGCACTGTCATGATCGCGGGCAGGCGTGCGGCCTTTTCTTCGGCGCGCATCATGCGTTCGTTGCGGAACTCTGCCGACAGGACGCGCAGCGCCGAGGCGAGCGGTGTACCATATTTTTCGGTCTGGATCATGGTGGTGACCACGCCCTTCATCGCTTCAAGATTGACGCGATACGCAAGATTTTCAAACGCCATCCGCCGTTCGGTCAAGAAACCAAGTTCGATCGACGTGAGCGCAAACTCCTCGCCCAGCTCCGGATACGCGCGGCCCAGCTCTTTGGAAACACGGTGGAACGCGGCATCGACCGTCAGACCAGCCTCAGCGCAGATGACCAGCAGATCGAGCGCATCGGGAAGGCCTTTGCGAACCGCATCGGTCCGCTTCGCCCGCTTGTTCTGAACCCATAAATCCGGTGCTTTATATCCAAGCAGCAACGCCGCCATCAGCGCCCCATTGCGCTTGACTGGCGTCAGGTCCGGGTATGTATCGGTCAGATAGAGCAGCACGACGGCAATACCGCCAAGCACGATCGGCAGGATCAGCCGCCCAAAAATGACTGCGACGGCAAGATCCTTCGACCGGATACCGGCCTGCGCCAACTTCTGCTGAACATCCTTGATCTGATCGTCTTGCAATACGGACATTGACGACAAGAATTGACGCATCGTATCTGCGTGGGCGCTTTTCCTCACCAATTTTGCGCGCCGTTTCGCTGTCGAGGCAGTAATCCCGGCCTTCAACTGTTCGCGGCGGTCATTCAGCGCCTTGACCCGCTTGGCCATCGGATCGCGAACGGTCATCGCTCCATAAATGACAAGCATGATGGCGCATACGCCAATCGCCGACATGATGGTCGCCACCCAGATCACGTCCACGCCCATGATCTTGGGTCCAGGGGCAGCCGCTCCGAACGCGGCGAGCAGATTAAAGCTGTGCATTGTCCGTCCGCCCCCGTCAGATTTCGAAACTGATCATTTTGGCCATGATGCCGACCCCGATGCCCATCCAGACCATCCCGCCCAAGCCGGTGATGATCAACCGTTCTTCATAGAAAAAGCCGGCCAGATATCCCGGGTTCATCGTCCAAACGAGCCCGAAAACGAAAAAGGGGAGGGCGCCGACGATATAGGCCGATGCCTTGGCTTCCGATGACATCGCGCGGATCTTCAGCTTCATCTGCGCGCGTTTGCGCAGCACATCCGAAAGATTGTTCAGCGTCTCGGCCAGGTTGCCCCCGGTTTCCCGCTGAATGGCAATCGTGATGCAAAAAAACTGAAACTCAGCGGTGTCGAGCATGTCGGCTGTATCTTGAAGGGCCATTTCCATCGTCTTGCCGATGCGGATACGCTCCGTCACAGCCTTGAATTCTTCGCCGATCGGGCCGGGCAACTCCGTCGCGACCACGCCGAACGTCTCGGTGATCGGCAAGCCCGACTTCAACCCGCGCACCAACAGGTCCAGGGCATCGGGAAACCGCGACGTAAACTTCGCCACGCGTTTTTTGATCAGCATACCAGTGTAGATGTAAGGCAAGCCAATGCCAACTGCGGCTGCCAGCAATATGGTCATCAAAATCGCGCGCCGAGCAAGACGAGCAGTAACGCGACGATCAAAAATCCGACCATCATCGCCAACATCAAATTGCTGAGCGTCCAGTTTTTGCCCGTCCGGCGCAGGCGCAGTTCAAGCATTTCGCGCCGGGGCATGAACGATGCTAGCGAGTTGGCGTTCTGCCCATTCACGGCGGCAATCGTTTTGCGCATTTGCGCTGCAACCACCGCCTCGGTCGATGCAGCGTGACGATCTTTCATGGCCGACAAGCGCCGCGCTTTGGCCTTGCCCGTCGACGGACCGGCGAACGCAACGCCCAGCAGCAGCAGCCCGAAGACAACGGACAGAACGATGATGAGAATGTTCAGGTTCATGATGGGCTACAGTCCGTCTACAAGAGATAAGTACCGGGCCGAACGCACTCGCTCAGTCCGGAACTCCCATTATTTCGCACCCTTTTTGGCCAGCATGCCGCCAAGGCCGCCAATTTTTCCAAGCAGCGATCCGCCCTTGTCCTTCGCCGCTGGCGCCTTCTGCGGGGCTTCATCGGGATCGGCATCGGCGCCGTCCAGAATCTGGCGCGTCAATTGGGTCCAAGCTTGCCCCGCTTTGGTGCCCTTGCACAACTCGGCATAGGATTTGCCGAGCTTTGCGGCCTGGCTGACCAGCTTGGGATCGAATGCAATGACCACGTCCACGGGGCGCTCGATCGATGATTCGAATTCCTTGCGCGACAGTTCACCCACCGAGCTCTGGAATTTGTTGGCTACCAGTACAACCCGAACGCCGGGGATATGCTGTTTGAACCAGGCCAACATGCGAATGGTATCGCGTGCCGCTGCCAGCGTGATATCAGTGACCAGCACGATGGTGCCCGCTTCCGAAACCAGATGGGGGAAGGGGATCAGCACCTGGCGCGGAATATCGACGACGGTCATTTCAAAAGCATGGCGCAGTTCTTCTTCCAGCTGGAAGAAGGCGCTGCCATCGGTCAACACCGGCTGATGGATCGGTGCTTCGGCCGACAGCAGGCTCAACTTGTCCGATGCCCGCACCATGGCGCGTTCGATGAACAGACCGTCGATACGGCTGGGGTTGTCGATTGCGTCGATCAGCCCGCGGCCTGGCTCAAGGTCAAGCGTCAAGGCGCCGGTGCCGAAGTGTACGTCAAGATCGAGCAGCGCGGTATGACGCCCGGCCTGTTCGCTGAACGCCCAGCACAGTGACGTTGATACCATCGACGCGCCGACACCACCGCGCACGCCCACGACCGCCATCAGATGATGGGGACGATCGCCCGCGCCTTCGACAACTTTGGGCGCCGAAAGCATCGCCTGCGCCTGCGCAAAGCTGTCGCGCAGCTGATCGACCGACAGCGGCTTTAGAAGATAGTCCTGAATACCGCTCGACAACAGGTCGCGGTACAGGCGGACATCATTGACCTGCCCTGCCGCGATCACCACTGTGCCGGGCTCGCAAACCTCGGCCAGAGAATTGATGTCGTTGATCGGGTCGCCCGATTCCGACATATCGACGAACAGGATGTTCGGGCTGGCGGATACCGACAGCGTCTGGACGCTGTTGCGCAGACCGCCTTTGTTGCATTTTTCAGTGGGCCAACCGAGATCGCTGGCAACCATGCGCACCAGTTCAAGCGTTTCGTCGTCACAAACGAAGGCGTTGAACGGCTCGCGCGCTGCGGACTTAAATGGAGCGTTCACTTACTTGCCTCCCTGATCGCTGGTTGGGGTATCTTTGAGCTTTTCCGTGCCCGAAGGCTCGCGCTCGCGGAAAACCCGGATTGGCTTGGTCGCCGCAGCTGGATCGCTTCGGCTGCTGGCCGCGCCCTTGATGAGATCGTTGGGATCGGCGATCATTGCCGCCATATTGGCATTGGTGGCACAACCATAGTTGGACGAGGTTGCATTCTTGTCAGAGCTGCTGCTCCGCGTAGCCCAATTGGGGCAACCATCGACGCGCGCGGTAGCGCGGGTTAGCGTTATGCGCAGGTTTCCGGCGGCAACCGCACCGCTGGTAACGGGCACCGCATCGGACACGAGCATGCCGCGCTGCGCGACCATATTGCGGATCTGCGCCGTGGCTGCGCTTTTGCCATACATCGACGGATCTTCGATCGCGATACGATCGCCATAGGCCGTGCCCATGGCGTCGAACCAGCCAGCCAGCTTGCCCTGTTCGGAAGGCGGCAATTCGCCGCCGACGGTGGCCACGTCAAAGCTATAGATTGATGTCGTCACGATCGGCTGATGTACCGATTCCAGGCTGCGGTTGCTGCTTGCAGCCCCGCCGCCGCATGCGGCCAGCGCTGCCAGAGGCAAAGCTGGCACGGGGCCATGCCGCCGATGTATTGGAACGCGAAGGCCCCCGCCAACAAGGCGGCAGATCCAAGTGTCGCGATCAGGGTCAGGTGGCGGCGGGTCAGCGTCATCGGTGGAATGCTTTCGGTCTTGGGCAAAGGCGCGCGCGGGCGGGACCCTCGCGCCGCGACCATACGCCGGTCATCCGCCGGGGGAAAGTCACTGCGGCATCGGCAGGATTGGTGCTTTCTGCAAAAGACGCTTGCGGCTATTCTGCGCGGCAGGGGCGCTGTCTTGATGGTAAACAGATTCTGAAGGCCGCGCGTAACGATTGGAATTCCATGGCTCTTCGCCTGCCCCAGCCAGGGACAGCGACGGCCAGACAAGGGGCAGGACGATGGACTGGAAAGGCCGGCGCGGCAGTTCGAACATCGAGGATCGGCGGCGGGCAGGGGGCGGCGGTGCCGCCCGGGCCGGGGGCGTTGGCGGCGTGGGGCTGGTTGCGGTCCTGCTGATCGGCTGGTTTCTGGGGATTGATATCACCCCCTCTTGCAAGAGCAGTCCGCCCCGGGCCCCGCCACCGTCACGGCTGAACTGACCGCCGAAGACCGCGTTGAAGGGGAGTTCGTCTCGGTCGTCCTGGCCGATACCGAAGAAATCTGGGCCCGCGTCTTTCAGGAACAGCTTGGCCGCACGTACCGCCCTGCAACGCTGGTTTTGTTCAAGGAGGGCACCCGTTCGGCTTGCGGAGGTGCCTCCGAGGCGACGGGGCCGTTCTACTGCCCTGCCGACCGGAAGGTCTATCTCGACACCAGTTTCTTCACCACCTTGTCGCGCCGCCTTGGCGCGGGGGGCGACTTTGCCGCCGCCTATGTGGTCGCACACGAGATCGGCCATCACGTCCAGAACGAACTCGGCATTCTGGGTGAGGCCAACCGGATCCGCCAACAAGTGGCACAGGCCGAAAGCAACAGCATTTCGGTCCGGGTCGAGTTGCAGGCCGACTGCCTGTCCGGCATCTGGGCGCGTGAAGCTTCCGCCACCCTGGGCGTGGTAGAGCAGGGCGATCTGGAAGAGGCGGTGAATGCCGCGCGCCAGATCGGCGACGACACCTTGCAGCGCAATGCATGGCAACGCCCGATGCCGCATACCTTCACCCATGGCACCTCGGAACAGCGGGCGCGCTGGTTCATTATCGGGCTCAAGTCCGGCCAGATGGAAGATTGCGACACCCTCGCCGCCACCCGCTTGTGACTGATCAGGATTGACGGGCTGGCATTGACGGGCCCGCGAAGCTTGACTAAACGGTCCTTGGTGGCCCGAGTGGTGGAATGGTAGACGCAGGGGACTCAAAATCCTCCGCCGCAAGGCTTGCGAGTTCGAGTCTCGCCTCGGGCACCACCCCTTCCTTCAGACCGATGCGGCAGGGGGCCAGTGCTTCTTAGGTGATTCGTGCTCATCTGAGTGCTTTGTTGCCAGTTTGTGCCATTCGGCCCAGACCATGCCTGACTGGGAAACATTTGGCGTATTCGGTGCAGCCTTAGGCAGTTTTTTCCAGTTTGCGCACCGATCTACCATGAGTTGCAAGACCTTGGCTTTGGCCCGGCTCCCGAGGCGCCACAGGTCCGCAACCATTGGGTTAAATTGTAGCATTAACGTCTGTTTACCGGTCATTTTGGCGGCGATCAGCCGACGATCACCTTGCGCCGGTCACCAAGGCTGCACAGATGCGGAAACTCTGCTTCACTCTGAAGATGTAATACGTTCAGGTTAACCAAACCAGCTCTGGGGATTTTTCTTTTCAGGACCCCCCCGAAGCAAGTAGTTAAACTTGGAACCGTCTGCTGCCACGCGGATACTCACTGGGGGACAGTTGTCGAAATGCCTGACGTAGCGCCAGCCAAACCAGCCGACCCTGCAGTGTCGTTCCTGCCGAACGGTGCTGCACCCGTCCGCAGCACGCCCTGTTTCACGCCCGGTACGATGGTCACCACCCAGCGCGGCGAATGCCCGGTGGAGCATCTGACCGTCGGTGACCGCGTGATCACCCGGGACAACGGCATGCAGCCGGTGCGCTGGATTGGCAAAACGCAGATGTTCCTCTATGATTTCCAGGCTGATCCACATCTGCTGCCGGTGTTCATCCGGCAGGGCGCGTTTGGCAAGGGCTTGCCGGAGCGTGACATGATGCTGTCGCCGAACCACCGGGTGCTGGTTGCCAACGAACGCACGGCGTTGCGCTTTCGCGAGCGTGAGGTGCTGGTGGCGGCCAAACACCTTACGACACATGGCGTGCATACCGTCCAATCCAGCGGCACGACCTATATCCACTTCATGTGCGACCGGCATGAGATCGTGCTGGCCGATGGCATCTGGACGGAAAGCTTCCAGCCCGAGGATCACAGCCTCAAGGGCATCGGCAACGCGCAGCGGCTGGAAATCTTCGAAATCTTCCCGGACCTGAAGACCGCTGCGGGCCGGGCAGCCTATGGTGCTGCCCGCTCGACGGTCACGGGGTCGGAATTGACGGAAAGCGCCGCGCAGGCGGCGGTAGTGTAAGGCCCGTCGGGGCCAAAGACGTGTGATTGAGGGCAGGGTTCATCCATTTGGGGCAGCAAGGGCACAAAGAATGCCCAAAAGCAGCCCGATCAAGGCCAAACTCGGCCTTGGTTCTCGGATAGACCCTGCAAAACCGGGCAGAGGGCAGAACAAAGATGGCAACGGTAACTGGTTCGACGGGCAATGACTTGCTCGACGCCGCCGACGGTGTGACGGCTGGCAACGATGTCATAGACGGCCTGGCAGGCAACGACACGATCTTCGGCCTTGGTGGCGATGACGTCATCACAGGCGGACCGGCGACGGGCTCAACGCAACTGGATTTCAACTGGTCGGCTGTGCCAGACCCGAATGGTGGCGGCGGCGCGGGCATTGACAACAATGACCCGTTGCCCACGTCGACGACGCAGAATACCGGCGGGATCAACGTCACCGCCACTTACGCGGACTTGGTCCAGGGAACGAATACACCTACGCGACAGACGGGACGTATGACGATCCTTCTTCAATTCCGACGTCATCAAGCGCCTATCTTGGCGGATCGGGGGCGACTGGCAACATCTCGTCTGTCACCCTTGGTTTTGCTGCGGTCGGCGGGTCCGGTTTCAACAACGCCGTTGAGAACGTTGTCTTCAACATCAACGACATCGACTCTAGCGATAACAACGGCACCGACAACCAAATTGACCGCGTCACCATCCAGGCCTTCAACGGTAGCATTCCGGTTACCGTAACCTTCACCCCTAATGGCAATGACGTCTTCGTCACCAACCCGGACGGGTCGGTGACGATTACGGCCGCGCAGAATAGCGCGACGAACACGAACAGCATCAACGGTTGGGCAGGTATATCGATCCCCGGCCCGGTAACGAGCATTGTCATCACCTATTCAAACGCGGGTGATGCGAGCAGCAATGCCAACCAGCAAATCCTGATCTCGGACGTTCAGTTCAATGCCATACCCTTGGACAGCGACAGCATCCTTGGTGGCACCGGCAACGACGCAATTTTCGGTGGCATCGGCACTGACACCATCGATGGTGGGGCCGACAATGATGTGATCGAGGGTGGGGCCGGGAACGATTCCCTGATCGGCAACACCGGCACTGACACGCTCAGCTATGCAAGCTCGACCGCCGGGGTGAACGTCAACCTTGCGACCGGCGCGGTTTCGGGTGGGCATGCGGCGGGCGACACGATCTCGGGGTTCGAGAACGTGACGGGGACCGGCCTTGGCGACACGCTGACCGGCGACAACAACGACAACGTGTTGTCGGGCCTTACTGGTGCAGATTCGCTGAACGGTGCCGGGGGCAATGACACGCTGATTGGCGGCGCGGGCGCGGATACTCTGGTCGGCGGTTCGGGCACCGACACCGCCAGCTATCAGACCGCAACCGCAAGCGTGATCGCGAACCTTGCGACGCCCGCAGGCAACACCGGCGACGCAGCCGGGGACAGCTATAGCTCGATCGAGAATCTGATCGGTTCCACCCTCTCAGACAGCCTGGGCGGGAATGCCGGGGCAAACCTGCTGGAGGGTCTTGCGGGCGCGGACACGCTTTCCGGCTCGACCGGGGCCGATACGCTGTTTGGCGGGGCGGATGTAGACCAGCTGTTTGGCGGGATCGATAATGACCTCTTGGATGGCGGCACCGGGGCAGACTTCCTCTTTGGCGGATCGGGCCGCGATACGCTTGCGGGTGGTGACGGGGCGGATTCCGTTGATGGCGGGCAGGGCTTCGACTTTGCGGATTACAGCGGGTCAAACGCTGCCGTCTCGGTCAACCTGAACGACACTGTGGCCGAATCCGGCGGGCATGCAGCCGGGGATACGCTCTCCAGCATCGAAGGGCTGATCGGGTCGACCTTCGGCGATACGCTGATCGGGGACATGAAGGCCAACATCATCTTGGGTGGTGGTGGCGCCGATACCATTGACGGTGGCTTCGGCAGCGATTCCATTCAGGGCGGCGACGGGAACGATGTGATCGATGCCGGGCCGGACACTGCGCCGGTCATCACGCCACCGCTGCCGCAGGACCTGCGCCTTGACTGGGACGCACAACTGCTGACGAACCCGAACCCCAATATCGATGCGGGTTTCACCCAAACCACAGGCGGCATCAACATCCAGGTCACCTATACCGAGGATGACAGTGCCACCAATACCGCCTTCACCATCGACAATGGGCCGCTCGCAGGCAACGCCGACGCCGTCTCGATCTACGCGGTCAACGATGAAATTCCTGGCGACCGGGAATTTGACACTGACTCTGCCGGTGTCTTGACCCGCGCGGTCGGCGGTGCCGGCACGACCGAGGCGACGATCAATTTCTCATCCGCGGCCAATTCCGGCCTCACGGGCGAGGTGAGCGACGTCTACTTCCGGATCTCTGACATCGATGTCGGCGGGTTCCGGGATACGGTCACAGTCTTGGCCTTTGACGCCCTTGGCAACCCAGTTCCTGTCGACTTTACGGTCGTGGCCACGCAGATCACCGAAAGCGGCAATACGCTGACGGCTGCCGCTTCAGCCTCACCTGTCGCGCCGTCCTCGGCGTCTGGTTCGGCGCTGGTTTATGTTCAAGGGCCGGTGGCCAGCATCGTCATCCAGTATGGCGACCTGAATAACCCCGGTTCGCAGCAGGCCATCCTCTTGTCGGATGTCCTGTTCACCACCATCCCGGAAAGCGTGGACAACGCCGACGATGATACCGTGTCGGGCGGCTTGGGCGATGACTTCATTCAGGCCGGGATCGGCATCGATAGCCTGATGGGCGATGAGGGGAACGACACCCTTCTGGGCGAGGCTGGCAATGACCTTCTGTTCGGCGGCATCGGCGAGGACAGCCTCGACGGTGGGATTGGCGATGACCAGCTTGACGGTGGCGCCGACAACGACACGCTCCTCGGTGACACCGGCAGTGACACAATCTTCGGCGGGTCCGGAGCTGACAGCATCGAAGGCGGCGACGGCAACGACACCATCCTGTTCGGCGAAGGGGCTGACACGGTCTTTGGCGGCGACGGCAGTGACCTGATCGACGATGTCGGCGGCATTCAACTGGCCGGCGTCAATCTGGTCTACAGTGGCAGCGGCAATGACACCGTCTATACGGGTGATGGCGCGGACCTGCTCTTTGGCGACGCGGGCAATGACGTTCTCTATGGCGAGAACGGCAATGACACCATCACCGGCGGCACCGGAAACGACACGGTCTATGGCGATCAGGGCAATGATGTCTTTGTCGTCGGGCTGAACGATGTGACTACGGTGGCGGGCGATGCCGACACCCTTGCGCCCTATGAGGTGATCTACGGTGGCGGCGGCCCTGGGGCGTCCCTTGGCGACAACGACACCATCGACCTGTCGGTCTTCGGCTTTTCGCGTGTGGTCATTGTACCCAGTGCCCCGGGTTCTGAAGACGGCTACATCAAGATCCTCGACACCCTGGGGAATGAGATTGGCCGGATCGATTACTTCAACATCGAGAATATCTTCCCCTGCTTCACCCCCGGCGTGATGATCCTGACCGACCGGGGCGAGGTGCCGGTTGAGGCGCTGGTGCCGGGCGATCTGGTGATGACGCGCGACAATGGCCTGCAGCCTGTCCGCTGGGTCGGGCGGCGTGACCTTGGTCTGCTTGACCTGATGGCAGACCCCGATCTGCAACCGATTGAAATCGCCACCGGCGCATTGGCCAACGGGCCGGACCGCGTGCTGCGCGTTTCGCCGCAACACCGGGTGCTGGTGGAAGGCGCGCGGGCGGAACTGATGTTTGGCGAGGCCGAGGTTCTGGTCGCAGCCAAGCATCTTCTTGGTCAGGCCGGGGTCACCCGCGTGTTGCCGCTGGAGGGGGTCGCCTACATCCACATCCTCTTTGACCGGCACGAGATCGTGCAGTCGGACGGGGTCTGGACTGAAAGCTTCCAGCCGGCCGATCGGATGCTATCCGCAATGGATGCCGAGGTTCGGGGCGAAGTGCTGAAGCTTTTCCCGCAACTGGCCAAGGCTGAGGCTGCCTTCCCTGCCGCGCGACTGTCCTTGAAGGCGCATGAGGCACGGGTGTTGCTGGCGGGCTGACGGTCAGCGGCTACGCCAGGCGGCCCAGTCTTCCGGCGTATCAAGGTCAGTGGTTGCGTGACTTCCCGGCAGGGCTATGAGCCGCAGACGGTCGCGGTGCCGCACCAGCAGGCTGCGCGCACCTTCGTCGCCCGTTAGATTTGCGATTTCCGGGCGGCACCAAGCGGGAAGGCAAACCGGGTGTCCGGGCGTACCATCCGCCGCCGTGCCGCGCAGGATCAGGTCTGGCGTCGCCTGCCATTCACGCAGCATCAGGGTCAAGTCGTCTGCCGTGATTTCTGGCAGGTCGGCCAGTAGGAGCAGCACCGCTGTATTCTCAGGCAGGGCCGCAAACCCAGCCTTCAAGCTGGCGGCCATGCCGGTTGCGGCCCCAGGCACCAGAACCGTTGTCACGTTCAGACCATCAAGTGCGGCAGTGCGCAGCGGGCGGTCGGGCGGCAGGGTGACAGTAACGCGGGCCCCAGTCGCAAGCGCCGCCTTGGTGATGCGGGTCAACAGGGGCTGACCCTCAACTCGTTCCAACAGCTTGTCGGCCCCCCGCATGCGTGAGGAGGCTCCAGCGGCGAGGATCAGGATTTGTGGAGTCATGCCCGAAGCATGCCATGAAAATTGGGGGGCTGTCTGCCCCCCTCTTGGGTTCGTCAGGGTTCTGGATCAGGCGCGCATCCGGCCGCCATCGTCCCAGATCGGGGCCAGGTGGACGGTGGCCTTGCGGCGCTCGCCCAGGATCTCGATCTCACAACCAAGGCCATCTGTCACCCGGTCTGCGGGCAGAAAGCCCATCGCGACCGATTTCCCTGTGGTGTGGCTGTAGCCGCCAGAGGTGCAGAACCCGACGACAGCGCGGTCAAACCAGATCGGCTCCCACGCGACCACGTCGGCATCCTTGGCGTCGACGATGAAGCTGACCAGCTTGCGCTTCGGTCCGCTGGCCTTTTCGGCGGCGGCGGCGGCTTTGCCGATCCAGTCGGCGTCCTTGTTCCAGCGGATAAAGCGGTCAAGGCCGGTTTCCGCCGGCGTGTAGTCAGGGCTGAACTCCCGCCCCCAGGACCCGAACCATTTGTCGAGCCGCAGCGACATCATCGCCCGCATCCCGAAGGGGCGCAGGCCGATGTCTTTCCCGGCCTCGCTGAGGGTATCCCACAGGTGGCGGACCGACATGTGGTCGGTGAAAATCTCATAGCCCAGATCGGCCGTATAGCTGACGCGCTGGACGATGCAGTTGGCCATGCCCACGGTCAGGCGCTTTACATCCATGAATTTGAACGCCTCAGCGCTGACATCGCTGCGGGTGACGCGGGACAGCAATTCCCGCGCCTTCGGACCGGCGATCTGGAAGCCGGAGCGGGCGTCCGAGATATTCTCGACACGAACCCCCTCCATGGCGTTCTGTTCGAACCAGCGTTCGTGCCAACCTTGCGCGCCGTAGCTCGCGGTCAGCTGGAATTCGGTGTCCGACAGGCAGGAGACGGTAAAATCGCCGATGATCTTGCCACTATGCGCCAGCATGGGCGTCAAGGACAGGCGCCCCGGCTTCGGGATGCTTCCGGCCATGATCCGGTCCAGCCAGTCGCGCGCCTTCGGCCCGGTGACGCGATACTTGCCGAAATTCTGCACCTCGTTGATGCCCACATTCTCGCGGACCGCCATCACCTCCTGCCGCGTCGCCTCCCAGGCGTTGGAGCGTTTGAAGCTTGGCGTCTCATAGCGCGGCTCGCCCGGCAAAATGCCGATTACCGCACGGCGGAATTCCTGACCAAAGCGGTCCTTTTCGGAAATGATGCGCGGGCTGAGCGTCAGGTCAAAGCGCTCGCCACCACGCTCTATGACCAGATCAATCGGTTCGCCCAGCGTATGTGCGACCGCCATCGGAATGTCCTGAAACGTCTGCATCCCCCCGGCCATTGACGCTGACGATGCGGTCGCCGCTGCGCAAATTTGGCGTCGGCAGCGGCGCTGTTGGCGGTGACGGTGCCGATCGTCGGCGGGTTCCCGGTGGGCGTCTCGTCGAGCGTGAACCAGTCGGTCGAGTACACGACGGGCGTGCGGAAGCGGCTGACGTCGGGCGGGACGTTCAGCATCGCGGGGACGCTGGCGTTCACGGGCGACATCGACGCGATGGAGCGCTGCCTGCACCGGCTCGCCGAGCGCGCCGGGCGGATGGATGACCGCGCAATCGACGCCGGCCGTGGCCATCTCGGCCAACGCGTCGTCGGCCGAGTAGGTCGGAATCTGGCGGTGGTGCGGGCTCATCTTGCCGTTCTGCCAGAGATGGATCTGCGAATCGACGATTTCCATCAGCGCCCCAGCAATCTCGCTTCATGCCTGCTTTATCCTGATGAATTGGCCTTTGACTGTAGCCAGGAGTATTGCAGTTTAGCTTCTCCATCTGCGGGTAACGCAGGATTTCTGGCCAGATCCCTCGCGATCGCCCAGCCCCTAGCGGCCATGGGCGATCGCCCGGCAGCCTGCTCCCCAATTCCCCAGGGGAGCTAAAGCTTGATGCAAAACGCTAGTTTTTCCCACCCACCCAGTGTCAGGCGTGCTGATTAACTCCTACGAGTTTGCGATCTTTTTTGCAGCGGTTTTTATCCTTCACTGGCTCCTTCCCCATCGCTGGCGAACGGCCTTTCTTTTAGTCGCCAGCTATGGGTTCTATGCCCAGTGGCAGCCCCATTTCTTGCTGCTGATCGGCTTGGCCACGGGCGGGGCCTGGATCTTCTATTTCACCGATGCG
>JAAUPC010000045.1 GCA_012036325.1 Paracoccaceae bacterium | reverse complement strand
TCATGGGGGCGGCTGCACGCCGGGCCCCGGCGCGATCTGGCGGCGATCGCTGCGCGCGAGGCCCATCTCGTTCCGGCGGTCCGCATGGTGGCCTGGAGTACCTACGACCGCTACCTCAAGTCGAACGCGGTCAACGAGGGCCTGGCGAGCTACGACGCCGTGCTCGCGCTGATTCTCGCGACGCCTGACACCGCCCTTACGCCGCCCTGATGACCGAAGCGCCCTCCCTTCTGTCTGACGCGGCAATGGCCCTTGTCGGCCATGACGCGCTTGTGGCCCTCTTGACCCAAGCGCTGGTGGCCGAACCCCCGCTTCTGACCCGCGACGGTGGCTTCATCGCGCCGGGATATGACGCCGAACTCGACGAAACCCGCGCCTTGCGCGACGAAGGCCGGGGTGTGATTGGTCGGATGCAGGCCGAATATATCGACCAGACCGGCATCCAAAGCCTGAAGATCAAGCACAACAACGTCCTTGGCTACTTCATCGAGGTCACGACCACCCATGAAGACCGGATGCGCGCCCTGCCCGAAACCTTCATCCACCGCCAGACCACCGCTGGCCAAGTGCGCTTTACGACCCTGCCGCTAAGCGACCTTGAGACCCGCATCCTGAACGCCGGCAACCACGCGCTTGAAATTGAAAAACATCACTATGCTGGCTTGAAAGCCCGAATTTTGGCCCTTGCCGCCCCCATCGCCCAAGCCGCCCGCGCCCTGGCCGAGATCGACCTTGCGGCCAGTTTCGCCGACCTTTCGGCGGATGAAGGCTGGTGCGAACCCCTGATCGACGACAGCCGTGCGTTCCAGATCACCGGCGGTCGGCACCCCGTGGTCGAACGCGCCCTGCGCCTGCAAAATGGCACACCCTTCGTCGCCAATGACTGCCACCTTGCCCAAGCGACGACCCCTGCCATCTGGCTTTTGACCGGCCCGAACATGGCCGGGAAATCCACCTTTCTGCGCCAGAACGCTTTGATCGCCCTCCTGGCGCAGTCGGGGTCGCATGTCCCCGCCACCAATGCTCATATTGGCCTTGTCAGCCAGCTTTTCAGCCGGGTCGGCGCCTCGGACGACCTTGCAAGGGGCCGGTCCACCTTCATGGTGGAAATGGTCGAAACCGCCGCCATCCTGAACCAGGCCGACGATCGCGCCTTGGTCATTCTAGACGAGATCGGCCGTGGCACCGCCACTTATGACGGCCTCTCCATCGCCTGGGCCACGCTGGAGCACCTGCATGAGGTGAACCGCTGCCGCGCCCTTTTCGCCACGCATTATCATGAGATGACGGCCCTGGCGGGCAAGCTGACAGGCGTCGAAAACGCCACCGTCACCGTCAAGGAATGGGAAGGCGATGTTATCTTCCTGCATGAGGTGCGCAAGGGTGCTGCGGACCGGTCTTATGGCGTGCAAGTTGCGCGGCTGGCAGGTCTGCCGCCTTCGGTTATCGACCGCGCCAAGGTGGTGCTTGAGGCGCTGGAAAAAGGCGAACGCGAAGGCGGATCCCAAAAGGCACTGATCGACGATCTACCCCTTTTCCGCGCAGCACCCGCGCTGGCCCCACGGCCGGTCAAACAGGACTCCGCTGTCGAGGCGCGCCTGCGTGACATTCACCCAGATGAACTCACCCCGATCGAGGCGCTGCGTCTGGTTTACGAATTGAAGCAAGTCTCTAAGACTTAAGTAAAATTCGTCTTTCTTTCTGGAAAAATATCCTCGGGTGAGGTCCGGAGAGGGCAGACAGCCCTCTCCGGGGGGCTTGCAGCAGATCAACCCGGGGTAGATGAAACCCCCACCTGCGCAGGGCGCAACAGCCTCTCATGCAGCAGGAAGCCCTCGGTCATCACCTGGATGATCTGCCCGGCCTTGGTGCCCGGCATCGGGGCTTCGAACATCGCCTGATGCAGTTGCGGGTCGAACATCTCACCTACGGCGGGCGAGATCACGGTGATCCCATGCCGCGTCATCACATTGGTCAGCTCGCGCAGCGTCAGCTCCACCCCCTCGATCAGCGCGGTCGAAGTCGCGCGGCTTTCGTCCGGGATCGCCTGCAGGGCGCGGCTCAGGTTGTCATGCACCGGCAAAAGATCCCGCGCCAACCGGGTGCCGCCGTACATTTCGGCTTCCTTGCGGTCACGTTCCGCCCGCTTGCGCGAGTTCTCCGCCTCGGCCAGCACGCGCATGAACTTGTCGCGCATCTCATCGCGCTCGGCGCGCAGCGCCTCCATTTCATCGAAGGCGGCGTCCATTCCAAAATCTTCCAGCTTCACATCCTGCGAAGCGGTTTCCTCTTGCGACATCGTCACGTCCTCGTCTCTCTGTCAGCCCTTGCCCCGATCCGAAACAAGGCGGCCCACCAGCTGGGCGGTGTAATCGACGATCGGGACGATCCGGCCATAGTTCAGCCGGGTCGGACCGATGACGCCCACCGCGCCGATGATTTTCCGATCAGCGTTCATATAGGGAGAAACCACCAGACTTGAACCGGAAAGTGAGAAAAGCTTGTTCTCTGAACCGATAAATATGCGCACGCCCTCGCCCGCTTCGGTCAGGTGCAGGAATTCGGCGATATCGCGCTTGCGCTCCAGATCGTCGAATAGCACCCGGATCCGTTCGATTTCCGACTGATCCGCCGCGCCGTCGATCAGGTTCGCCCTTCCGCGCACGATCAGCCGCTCAGACGGCTCGCCCGCGTTTTCCCACAGGGCAAGACCGCCTTCCACCAATTCCCGGGCCAGCGAATCAATCTCTTGCCGCCGGGCAGCAATTTCGCCCACGATCCGGTGGCGCAATTCCGACAGGGTCAGCCCCTCCGCCAAGGCGTTCAGGAAATTCGCCGCCTCGCGCATGGAAGACGGCGTTTGCCCCGGTGGCGGGGTGAACACCCGGTTTTCCACCTGCCCATCGGCAAAGACCAGCACCACCAGCGCCCGGTCTGCGGACAGGCTGACAAATTCGATATGCCGTATCGCCGCCTCTCGCTTGGGCGACAGGACAACGCTGGCCCCCCGGGTGATCAGCGACAGGGCCGCCCCCACCTCATCCAGAAGCGTCGCGACATCATGGTCATTCGGGCCCAGCGTCGCGTCGATCTTTTCCTGATCCTCAGGGGCGACAGTCCCCACCTCCAGAAGGCTGTCCACGAACATCCGCAAACCAGCCTGCGTCGGTATCCGCCCGGCCGAGATATGGGGGCTGTCCAGAAGCCCCAGATATTCCAGATCCTGCATGACGTTGCGCACCGTCGCTGCCGAAACTTTCTCGGACAGGCTACGTGTCAGGGTGCGAGAGCCCACCGGCTCACCCGAGGTCAGATACCCCTCAACCACCCGGCGAAACACTTCGCGGGTGCGGTCGTTCATGTCGGTGACGTGGGGGTTCTGCTGGGTCATGCGGCGTGCGGTTCGTCCAGTGCCGGGCTCAATCGGGGTTGCATCCGGCGTGTTGGGTTGCGTAAGTGGCCGCAATCCAGCGAAAGGTCCGGAAATGCGTCCGTCAGGCAGAAAACTAAGCGATCTACGCACGGTTTCAATCGAAACCGGCGTGATGAAGCATGCGGAAGGGTCCTGCCTGATCAAGATGGGCGAAACCCACGTCCTGTGTTCTGCCACGATTGAAGACAAGCCGCCACCGTTCCTGAAAAACACCGGGCAAGGCTGGGTCACGGCGGAATACGGCATGCTGCCCCGCGCCACCAACTCACGCACCAGGCGTGAGGCTGCGGCAGGCAAGCAGTCCGGCAGAACGCAAGAAATTCAACGCCTTATCGGTCGCGCCTTGCGTGCGGGCGTTGACCGGAATGCGCTTGGCGAACGCCAGATCGTCATCGACTGTGACGTGATCCAGGCCGACGGTGGCACCCGTTGCGCCTCAATCACCGGCGGTTGGGTGGCTTTGCGGCTGGCGGTGAACAAGCTTCTGGCGGCGGGCACGATCATCAGCGATCCGATCCTGGACCATGTCTCTGCCGTCTCTTGCGGCGTCTATGCCGGGCAGCCTGTCCTTGATCTGGACTATCTGGAAGATTCGGCCGCCGGCACCGATGGCAACTTCGTGATGACCGGCGCCGGCCGCCTGATCGAGGTGCAGATGTCGGCTGAGGGTGCGGCCTTTTCGCAAGGGGAACTCCTCCACCTCCTCGACCTCGCCCGCACCGGCAACGCCGCCCTTGTCGCCGCGCAGAAAGCGGCTTTGGGCCTTTAGATGCCGGGGATGATCGGGGATCGTCTGCTGGTTGCCACGCACAATCGTGGCAAGCTGGAAGAGATTGCCGATCTGCTGGCGCCCTACGGCGTGTCGGTCATCGGCGCGGCCGAGCTTGGCCTGCCTGAACCCGAAGAAACCGAAACCACCTTCATCGGCAACGCCCGCCTGAAGGCCCATGCCGCCGCCAAGGCCAGCGGTCTGGTGGCCTTGGCCGATGATTCTGGCCTGTCGGTTGATGCCCTTGGCGGAGCGCCGGGTGTCTTCACCGCCGACTGGGCCACCACCGCCACAGGCCGCGACTTCGCCGTGGGAATGACCCGCGTGTGGCGAGAGTTGGAGGCGATCCACGCCCCGGAACCGCGCCTTGCCCAATTCCGCTGCACCCTTGTCCTTGCCTGGCCCGACGACCAAGACCTTGTCTTTGCAGGGGTTTCCCCCGGTCGTCTGGTCTGGCCCGGTCGCGGCAACCAAGGCCATGGCTTTGATCCTATCTTCATGCCGGAAGGCCACAACATCACGTTCGGCGAGATGGACCGCTGGGAGAAAAACCGCCTTTCCCACCGCGCCGACGCCTTTGCCAAGCTGGTAGCGGCCTGTTTCCCGTGAAACAGGCGTTGGAAGCCCCAGCTTACGAAGACTGGCGCCACGCTGGCTTTGGTCTGTACCTGCACTGGCCCTTTTGCCAGTCGAAGTGCCCGTACTGCGACTTCAACAGCCACGTCGCCGCCTCGGTCGACCAGTCCCGTTGGCTGGCAGCCTTTGAAGCCGAAATTGATCGCATTGGCGCCCTGACCGATGGCCGCATCCTGAACACCGTCTTTTTCGGCGGCGGCACGCCCTCGCTTATGGACCCCGCCCTCGTCCAAGGCATCCTCGACCGCATCCGCGCCACCTGGACGCTTGCGAATGACGTCGAGATCACCCTTGAGGCCAACCCCGGGTCAGTTGAGGCCGCCCGCTTCGCTGGCTATGCCAAAGCTGGCGTCAACCGCGTTTCCCTTGGAATTCAGTCCCTTGACGCCGGAGACTTGCGCCGGCTGGGCCGGATGCACAGCGTGGATGAGGCGCTTGCCGCCATCGCCACCGCCCAATCCACCTTTGCCCGCGTCAGCTTTGATCTGATCTATGCCCGCCAGGATCAGACCCTGGCCGCCTGGCGGGATGAGCTTTCGCGCGCCATCGACCTAGGCACATCACACCTCTCGCTCTACCAGCTGACCGTCGAAGACGGCACCGTTTTCGGCCAGATGCACGCCAAGAACCTCCTCCGCGGCCTGCCGACGGAAGATCTCTCCGCCGACATGTTCGAACTGACGCAAGAGGTGACCGCCGCCGCCGGTCTTCCCGCCTATGAGGTGTCGAATCACGCCCGCCCAGGCGACGAATCGCGGCACAACCTGATCTACTGGCGGATGGGCGACTACGCCGGGATCGGACCCGGTGCGCATGGCCGCCTGACCCTTGGCAACCGTCGCGTCGCCACGGAAGCCGCCCGGATGCCAACCGCCTGGCTGGACCAGACCCTTGCGACCCCTGGAAAGGCAGAACGGGTTGAGGCCCTGCTCCCGCAAGACCGCGCCAGTGAATATCTGATGTTCGCCCTGCGCCTGAAGGAAGGCGCCTTGCTGTCCCGCTACGCCGCCCTCGCCGGTGCCACGCTGCCTGAACCAGCCTTGGCTGAAGTGATCAACCTGGGCCTTTTGCAGCGTGACGGCGACCGCATTCACACCACTGAAACCGGCGTGATGATGCTGAACGCCGTCTTGCGCGCCCTGTTGGCCGACCGCAGCAGCGCGGGTTAATCTTCGCCGCGGGCAAGCCGATCTGGTAGGTTCGATAGGACCTGACACAAGATATCGAGGTCCTCTAGGCTGTCATAGCGGATCGTGACCTGGCCCGCCTCGCCCCCTGGTGCATGCTCGATCCGCACCGGCATCCCCAGGTTTGCCGAAAGATCCGCCTCTAGTGCACGGGTGTCGGCATCCTTCGATGACCCCCCAGACGGCTTCCGATCCGGCGCCTTCGCCATCGCTTGCGTTTTCACCAGCTTTTCAGTTTCCCGCACCGAAAGGCCCTTCGCCACAATCTGCCCAGCCATCTCGGCCGCCTTCGGGCTGCCGATCAACGCCCGTGCGTGGCCGGCCGACAGACTGCCATCGCGCACCATGTCCTGCACTTCCGCAGGCAAGGTCAGCAGGCGCAAAAGGTTCGCCACATGGCTGCGGCTTTTGCTCAGCGCCTCAGCCAGTTTTTCCTGGGTATGTCCGAATCGGGTCATCAACTGGCGGAAGCCCAGCGCCTCTTCGATGGCGCTCAGATCAGACCGCTGAATGTTCTCAATGATAGCAATTTCAAGGACTTCGCTGTCATCTAGCTCGCGAATCACCACGGGCACTTCATGCAGTTGCGCCAGTTGCGCCGCCCGCCAACGACGCTCACCCGCAACGATTTCATAGATGTCGCGGCCCATTTTCCGGCGCACGATCAAGGGCTGTATCACCCCTTTCTGCCGAATCGAAGCGGCCAACCCTTCAAGCTCTTCCTGATTGAAGTCGAGACGCGGCTGTTGCGGGTTCGGCTCCAGCTTGTCGATCGGCAGCAGCATTTCCGCCCGCCGCCCGCCTGCCTGATCCGGCCCGGCAAGGTTCACATCGGCCATCAGCGCCGAAAGACCCCGGCCAAGGCCCCGCTTTTCGATCTTACCACTCATGCGTCAAGCCCCTGACTCTGCAACAGTATTTCTTCTTACGGCAATCTCCCGCGCCAGCGCCCGATAGGCCGCCGCCCCTTTGGAGGCAGTATCATAGCTAAGCACCGGCAGCGCATGCGACGGCGCCTCACTGATCCGCACATTGCGCGGAATCGTCGTTTTCATAACCAGATCGCCCATGTTGCTGCGCGCGTCCGCTTCAACCTGGGCGGTCAGTTTGTTACGGCTGTCATGCATCGTCAGGACCACGCCCTCGATTCGCAGTGCAGGATTGGCCGACCGGCGCACATCCCGAATCGTCAGCATCAGCTGCGACAGGCCCTCAAGCGCGAAGAATTCGCATTGTAGTGGAACCAGCACCGAATCACAGGCCACCATGGCATTGACGGTCATCAGACTCAGCGACGGCGGGCAATCGATCAGGATGTAGTCAAAGCCGAACGCATCCATTTCCGGCCGGCGCAGGGCATCATGCAACAGGAAGCTGCGCTTTTCGTTCGCCATAATCTCAAGATCTGCCGAGGACAGATCAGCATTGGCCGGAATGATATGGACGCGGTCAAGCGACGTCGGCAACACAACATCTTGCAGGTCTGCACCGTCAACGATCAAGTCATAGCTGGTCTTCTTGCGCTTGTCCGGCCTGATGCCCAACCCGGTGGACGAGTTTCCTTGCGGATCGATGTCCACCAGAAGCACTTTGCTGCCCAACTCAGCCAGCCCAGCCGCAAGATTGATCGCCGTCGTGGTCTTGCCCACGCCGCCCTTCTGGTTTGCCAGCGCCATGATATGGGCCCGGGCCCGTCAGTCTTGCTTTTCACGTTCGATGTTCCTGATGCTCAGAATGGCAGCGTTTGGGTCCGACAGGCTCAGCTTTGACTCGAGATCGAATCGCCAGATCAGTCGCGCAACCGCCACTTCTTCCGTATGTCTTGCGCCCTTTGGAAACAGCGCCACGCCTCCAGGCGCAAGATGATGAAGCGCATAGGGCAGCAGATCGTTCAGCGGGGCCAAGGCTCGGGCAGAAACGACATCGGCTTTCAATCCGGGCAGGGCCTCGATTCGATCCGTCCTCACGTCAACGTCCAGCGATAGCGTTGACGCCGCATGGCGCAGGAAGGTTGCCTTGCGCGCATCAGATTCCACAAGCGTGACCGTCAGCTCCGGACTGGCCTCTTTCGCAAGGATCGCTATCACCAGACCAGGGAAGCCCCCGCCTGAGCCGATATCGAGCCAAAGCTTCACACCGGCTGGGAAAAGCGCAAAGAGTTGTGCAGAATCAACGATGTGGCGGTCCCAGATCGCCGAGACGCTGGACTTGCTGATCAGGTTGATCGCAGGCGTCCAGCGCCGGACCAGCGCTTCGAACTCCTGTAGGCGCTCCAATGTTTCACGTGAAACAATCTGATCCGCCAGCTTTTCCCCAACCACGGTCATCCCGCCTGTCGCTGCGACATGGGACGCCGAAGATGCGCCAGGATAAGCAAAAGGGCCGCCGGAGTCACGCCTTCAAGCCGGGCCGCGTGCAGCAGCGTCTCCGGTCGCGCGCGGCTAAGCTTCACTTTCATCTCGTTCGAGAGGCCAGACAGAGCGTTGTAGTCGAAGTCTTCGGGAATCAGCTGGGTCTCCTGGCGTTGCAGGTCTGCAACCTCCTTGGCCTGGCGCTGGCTGTACTGGTCGTAAATCGCTTCGGTCTGCAGCTGGATAAGCACTTCCGGTGCCAGGTCCTGATAGACCGGGAAAGCGGCCCGCAGGGCCATAGGGTCAGCCCCGGTCAGCCCCAAAGCCTCGTAAGCATTGCGTTTTCCACCATCGCGGCTGACCACGACACCAGAATCGTTGAGCGCTTTCGGCGCCAGAGCCTCAGACTGCAGCCGGCCGCGCGCGCGTCGAGTGAGTCCATCTTGGCAGCGAAACTTTGTGCCCGCCACACACCAGCACAGCCCGCCCGGATACCAACCGGCGTCAGACGCTGGTCAGCGTTATCGGCCCGCACGGTCAAACGAAATTCAGCGCGCGAGGTGAACATGCGGTACGGTTCCGTCACGCCCCGACTTGTCAAATCATCGATCATCACGCCGATGTAGCTTTCAGTGCGGCTGAACTCGACCGCCGAGCGGCCCAGCGCGGCGGCGGCGGCGTTCAGTCCGGCCACCAGGCCCTGCGCCGCGGCCTCTTCATAACCGGTGGTGCCGTTGATCTGCCCAGCGAAATAAAGGCCGGTGACAGCCTTCGTCTCAAGCGTCCGCCGCAACCGCGCGGATCAAAGAAATCATACTCGATGGCATAGCCCGGCTGCAGAATCACCGTCTGCTCCAGCCCACGAATCGTCCGGATGTAGGCGTGCTGAACATCTTCCGGCAGCGAAGTTGAGAGGCCGTTCGGATAGACCGTGTGGTCATCCAACCCCTCGGGCTCCAGAAACACCTGATGGCTGGTCTTGTCCGCAAACCGCACAATCTTGTCTTCGATTGACGGGCAGTAGCGCGGGCCGACCCCCTCGATGTGCCCACCATACATAGCAGAGCGACCAAGGTTATCCCGCACGATCTGGTGGGTCGCCTCAGACGTATGGGTGATTCCGCAGGCGATCTGCCGCGCTTCGGGCACCCGGTTCAGAAAGGAAAAGACCGACGGCTCATCATCGCCCGGCTGCATTTCAAGCTGCGCCCAGTCAATCGTGCGGCCATCCAGGCGCGGCGGCGTTCCGGTTTTCAGCCGGCCAATCGGCAGCGCCAGTTCGGCCAACTGCGCGGCGAGCAGCTTGGACGGCGAATCGCCCATCCGGCCGCCCTGCATCCGCCGGTCGCCGATGTGAATCACCCCGTTCAGGAACGTTCCTGCCGTCAGGACCACCTGCCCTGCCGAGAGCACCTCGCCAGATGCCAGTTCCACCCCGTGGACCGCGCCCGCCTCCAGCTGCAGCCGCGCCACTTCTCCTTCGATGATGGTCAGGCCGGGCTGCTGCGCCAACTCTTGCTGCATCGCCTGACGGTAAAGCCGCCGGTCAATCTGCGCCCTTGGGCCCTGCACGGCCGGGCCTTTGCGACGGTTCAGCAACCGAAATTGGATCCCGGCGCGGTCGGCCATCCGGCCCATCACGCCATCCAGCGCGTCGATCTCCCGCACCAGATGGCCCTTGCCCAGGCCGCCGATGGCCGGATTGCAGGACATGGCCCCAATCGCCTCGGCCCGGAGGGTTACCAGCGCGGTGGAAGCCCCCATCCGCGATGCGGCGGCTGCCGCTTCGGTCCCGGCATGGCCGCCGCCAATCACAATGACATCGTAGTGTTTCACGTGGAACATTCCGGGGAACACCCTTCACTTGCCGATGCAGAAACTTGCAAAAATCTCGCCGAGGAGGTCATCCACATCCACCCGCCCGACCAGCGCATCCAATGCCCGGGCGGCGCGGCGCAGATGGTCGGCTGCCAGTTCGACTCGCTGGCCCTCCCTTAGCACCTCTGCCCGCGCTTCGGCCAGAGCGGTCAGCGCACCAGTGACGGCCAGCCGGTGCCGTTCCCGCACCAAAGCGCCGGCGGAGGCGACACGACCCTGCAGGATTTCGCCGATCCGTGCCAGAACTTCCGTCACGCCAACCCCGGTGAGGCCCGAAACCGCAAGGCCAGTATACCCAGATATTGTGTCAGCTTTGGCACGAACCACCAAATCATCGGCCTGGGCATCCAGACCTGGCAACTCCGCCCCATCGCCAAGGAATAGCCGCAGGTCGGCCCCTTGCGCCCGCGCCAAGGCTCGGTCAATTCCCGCCTGCTCCAGAACATCTTCGGTCTCGCGTAGCCCCGCCGTATCCAGGAACGTAACGGCAAGCCCGTCAATCTCCATCCGAACTTCGATCACATCCCGCGTTGTGCCCGCGATGTCCGAAGTGATTGCCGCCTCCCGCCCCGCGAGCCGGTTCAGAAGCGTAGACTTTCCCGCGTTCGGCGCGCGACAATCGCCACCTCAAACCCGTCGCGGATACGTTCGGCGGCAGCGACACCGGCGGCCTCACGCTCAAGATCCGCCGTAAGCCCGTCAATCAGCGCCAGCACCTCGGGTGAGACATCGATCGGCACCTCTTCATCAGCGAAATCTATGGTGGCCTCCAGAAGGGCCCCAGCGCGGATCAGATCGCGACGCCAGCCCTCAACCCGTTGGCCGACAGACCCGGACAGGACCCGCACCGCCTGCCGCCGCTGTGCCTCGGTTTCGGCGTCGATCAGATCGGCGAGGCCTTCGACCTGCGTCAGGTCCAGCACGCCGTTTTCCAACGCGCAGCGGGTGAATTCACCGGGTTCCGCAAGCCGCAAGCCCGGCTGATCCGCCAGGGCCCGAAGCACAGCTCCCACAACAGCCACGCCACCGTGCAGGTGCAGTTCCACCACCGCCTCGCCGGTGAAACTCGCGCCCTTGGCAAAGGTCAGGACCAGGGCTTCGTCTAGAAGCTCTCCATCCCGGGTCAACCGCCGCAGCCCCGCCACACGCGGTTCCGGCAGGCGCGGACAAAGCGCCCGCGCTGCGGCATAAGCATCGGGCCCGGATATCCGCACCACGGCAAGTCCGGCACGACCCCGCGCCGTGGCGGTGGCATAGATCGTGTCCATCGCCGCCTCTGGATCAGGTGTTCATCGAATCGAAGAAATCGCTGTTCGACTTAGTCTGCTTCAGCTTGCCGATCAGGAATTCGATGGCGTCGGTGGTGCCCATCGGGTTCAGGATGCGGCGCAGGACGTAAGTCTTCTGCAGGTCCATCTTGTCGACCAGCAGGTCCTCTTTCCGGGTGCCGGACTTCAGGATGTCCATCGCCGGGAAGACGCGCTTGTCGGCAACCTTGCGGTCCAGCACGATTTCGCTGTTCCCCGTGCCCTTGAATTCTTCGAAGATGACTTCGTCCATCCGGCTGCCGGTATCGATCAGCGCCGTCGCGATAATGGTCAGCGACCCACCTTCCTCGATGTTCCGGGCGGCACCAAAGAACCGCTTCGGCCGTTGCAGGGCGTTTGCGTCCACACCACCGGTGAGGACCTTGCCCGAGGATGGAACCACCGTGTTGAACGCGCGGCCCAGACGGGTGATGCTATCCAAAAGGATCACCACGTCGCGCTTGTGTTCGACCAGGCGTTTGGCCTTTTCGATCACCATTTCGGCCACTGCCACGTGCCGCGTCGCCGGTTCGTCGAAGGTTGAGGCGACAACCTCGCCCTTCACCGTGCGCTGCATGTCGGTGACTTCCTCGGGGCGCTCGTCGATCAGAAGGACGATCAGATAGCACTCAGGATGGTTCTGCGCGATGGAGTTGGCGATGTTCTGCAAGAGCACGGTCTTGCCCGTCCGCGGCGGGGCCACGATCAGCCCGCGCTGGCCTTTGCCGACGGGCGCGACGAGGTCGATGATCCGGGCAGAGCGGTCTTTGATCGTCGGATCCTCAACCTCCATCTTCAGCCGCTCATCAGGGTAAAGCGGGGTCAGGTTGTCGAAGTGGACCTTGTGCTTGGCCTTTTCCGGGTCGTCGAAATTGATCCGCGTGACCTTGGTCATGCAGAAGTACCGCTCATTCTCTTTCGGGGCCGCGATGACGCCTTCGATCGTGTCCCCGGTCCGCAAGGAAAACTGGCGCAAGATGTCGGGCGAGACGTAAATGTCATCCGGCCCCGGCAGGTAGTTTGCCGAAGGTGACCGCAGAAACCCGAACCCGTCCTGCAGCACCTCCAAAACGCCGTCGCCGCCGATCTCCCACCCTTCCTCGGCATGCTCTTTCAGGATCGAGAACATCATCTCGCCCTTGCGCATGCTGGGGGCGTTCTCGATCTCCCATTCCTCGGCCATGGCCAGCAGGTCGGCAGGGGTCTTGGCCTTGAGGTCGGAAAGGTTCAAACGGTCAACAGACATAGGCGATCCTTGGGGGAAATGGCTTGGGCGGATCGGCCCGGGGTCAGGGCAGATCATCGCAGGGCTGGAACGGGGGGCGCTTTGGCCGGACGGCTTAGCTGCACGGGCTTTACACCGGGCAATGTGGTCAAGTCAACGCTGCAGGCCTTACCACTTCACGATGACGCCAAAGACGATGATGACCATCAGCACGGTCGGCACCTCATTCATCATGCGGTAATAGCGACCGCTTTTCTGGTTTGTCCCCTTGGCAAAGTCCTTGCGTCGCGCAGCAGCCCACCCGTGAAACCCGGTCATCCCAAGGACCGAGGCCGCCTTGACCCAGGGCCAGATCATCGACCAGTCCACGATCCCCGGCGTCATCACCAGCGCGAGGCCAAAGATCCAGGTCGCAATCATCGACGGGTTCATGATCCCGCGGAGGAGCCGCCGCTCCATCGTCTGGAACATCACATCCGCGCGGGTTCCCGCTTCGACCTGCTCGGCATGGTAGACGTAAAGCCGTGGCACGTAGAAGATCCCCGCCATCCAGGTGATGACCGCAATCACATGCAGCGATTTCGTCACCAGATACCAATCCGCCAGCCAATCCGCGATCATCTGTCCAACCTGTGCTGTCCCTGCTTTCTTCTAATAAGAAGATTTGAAAGAAGAAATGATGATGATGTAGGGCCTGTGCAGGAAGGGATGCCGGACTTGGTCCACAGTTTGCTCCACAACGCCAGGCCTGTGGATTGTTGCGGGACAGCGACCCGAAGCCAGAAAGCCAGCTTCATAAACCACGCAACTTCAATAGCTTAGGACAAAGTTGCGAAGCATCTTCCCGCCCGCAACCTTATCCACCACCCCGGGGCAGTCCCTTCATCCCAAAGCCCGTGACAAGTCTGCACACAGCGGGATATCTCTCGCCCAAGGCCCCCGGCGTGGGCTGAACGTCGCTCTCGGGGTCGCAAGGCACCGGTTGCTCCCGATCCCTCCCGCGGAACAAAGCGCGGATATACACAGGCTTACCCATGGCGTTTATCCTTGCCTCGACCTCTCCCATCCGGCTGCAGCTTTTGCGCGCGGCGGGCCTTGAGGTTGAGGCCACCGCCCCCCGCGTGGATGAGGCCACCGCCCGCGATGCCCTTCTGGCTGAAGGTGCCAAGCCCCGTGACATCGCCGATGCGCTGGCCGAGATGAAGGCCCGCAAGATTGCCGAAAAACGGCCCAGTGATCTGGTCATAGGTTGCGACCAGGTGCTGGAGTTTGACGGCGTGATCTTTTCTAAGCCCGCCAACCCGGAAGACGCGCGCGCCCAGCTGCACCGCCTGCGGGGCAAGACGCACAAGCTGCACTCTGCCATCGTGGCCTATGAAAATGCCGAACCCGTCTGGCGACATGTGGCTGAAGCGCGTCTGACCATGCATGATCTTTCGGACAGCTACGTCGATGACTATCTGGGCCGGAACTGGGACAGCATCCGCCACGCCGTTGGCTGCTACAAGCTTGAGGAGGAAGGGGTGCGCCTCTTCTCGGCCATCACGGGCGACCATTTTACCATTCTTGGCCTACCGCTCCTACCGCTGTTGGCATGGCTCGGAACTCGGGGCATGATCGCCAGATGATCGACCATCCCCGCATCCCGCTTGCCGGCGTCATTGGCCACCCCATCGCCCACAGCCGCAGCCCGGCGCTGCATGGCTACTGGCTGAAGCGCTATGGGCTGAAGGGGCATTACATCCCCATCGACATCGCCCCGAACGATCTGCCAGACCTGATCCGTACCTTGCCGCGTTTGGGCTTTGTCGGCTTGAACGTGACCATCCCGCATAAAGAGGCGATCCTGCAAATTGCCGATATCGTCACCGACCGGGCGGCGCTGATCGGGGCAGCGAACACGCTGATCTTCCGCAAGGATGGCAAGATCCACGCTGACAACACCGATGGCTCTGGCTTCATCGCCAACCTGCGGCAGAACGCGCCACATTGGGCCCCGGCCTCTGGCCCCGCCGTGGTGCTGGGCGCAGGT